>NZ_BAAAEP010000061.1:0-24117 GCF_039523075.1 Caenispirillum bisanense | reverse complement strand
CCCCGCCGCCGCCGCCGCCGCGTCGGCCGCCGCGCCCGCCCAGGCGGCGCCGCTGGCCCTGACGCCGGTCAGCGAGGCGGAGGCGCCGCGCGACGGCACCATCGCCCGCGTCTACATGACGGTGCGGCTGTCCAAGGTCTCCGACGCCGACGGCAAGGAGGCGCCTGAGCCCATCGCCTTCCCGCGTCTGCCGGAACGGGCGCCGCCGGTGCCGGTGCGGGCCGGCACCTTCCGCGCCGCCGGCGGCCAGTGGATGGGCTACGAGCCGCGCCTGCCGGCCTTCCCCGGCGACGGCCGTCCGCTCGACCCGGCGACCGTCGACCGCGACCTGTTCGGCCTCGGCGCCGGCAGCCAGACGGGGGGCTGAGCATGAACGCCACCGATCCCATCCTCGCCCTGCACCGCAAGGTCGGCCTCGACATCGCCGGCATCCTGCGGGTGCTGCCCGACGGCAACGGCGGCGGCGTCGACATCCGCTATGCGCCGGAAGTCGACGCCCTGGCGGAGCTGCGGCGGGAGGACATCGGCGGCAGCCAGGGCGTGTGGCAGACCGCCACCCCCAAGCGCGCCGACTGGAAGGCGGTGGTGCAGCAGGGCTCGGCGCTGCTCGCCACCCGGTCGAAGGATCTGCAGGTGGCGGTGTGGGTGGTGCAGGCGGTGACGCGCCTGCACGGCATGAAGGGCCTCGCCGCCGGCCTCGACATGCTGGTGCGCCTGACCAACGAGTTCTGGCCCATGCTGTGGCCGCGCCCCGACGGCGACGACCTGGAACCGCGCATGGCGCCGTACTTCTGGCTCGACAGCCACGTGACGGCCGAAGTGCTGCAGGTGGAGGTGAGCGAGGCGCCGGAAAACCGCCGCACCGGCCTGACCTTCCAGGAGATCGTCAAGGGCCGCAAGCTGCGCCAGCTGGCCACCAACAACAGCCGCGCCTTCGAGGAAGCGCTGTCGGAAGGCGAGATGTCGCCCGACGAGATCAGCGCCATCGTCGAGGACAGCGGCGACCTGTTCTTCCTCGGGCTGGCCGCCGACCTGGCCTTCGCCCGCCGCGGCCTGACCCGCCTGCGCGATGCCCTTGACGCGCTGGGCCGGTCGGAGGCGCCGAGCTTCAGCGCCCTGACCCGCATCCTGGACGATTTCGAGGGCTTCATCGGCGGCATCCTGTCCGAGCGCGGGCTGGGCGCCGGGCACCGCCGCCGCCGCCGACCGCAGCGACGACGGCACCGCCGCAGACACCGACGCCGACGAGGACGCCATGGCGCTCGACAACCCCTTCGGGGACGACGACAGCAACCCCTTCGCCGACGTGTTCGGCGGCGATGCCGGCCACGACGACGACGACCATGGCGACGACGCCCCGGCGGCGGCGGCGCCGACCCGCGGCGTCGGCGGCCGGTCGGCACGGCGGGCGGCGGCCGGCGAGGCCTTCGTGCTGCCGGCCATCGCCAACCGGGCGGAGGCCTATCGTCTGCTCGACCACGCGGCCGACTGGCTGCTGGAACACGAACCGCACAGCCCGGCGCCGTACCTGGTGAAGCGGGCGGTGTCGTGGGAGAAGGCATCGCTGCGTGCGGTGCTGCTGGAGCTTATGGCTCGCGGGGCCGACAGCGAGGGCATCCTCGAAGGCCTCGGCATCGACGATGAGGGGCGGCCGGCAACGGCCTCAACCCGCCGCGGTGCGAGTTATGGACTGGGGACCGATTAGGGAAAAGGGGGGGTACGCGAAAACATGCTTCTGGTGAAGTGCTTCAAGCGCCGTCTTGAACACGACTTGTAGTCGGCTGGTTGTTCACCTTCGGGTGCTAATTCTCTGTCAATATTGCCGCACTGAATGGGAGTCTCGACAATGAGCGAGAGCACGCAGAAGAAACTCGATCGGGTACGCCCGCCGCGCGTCCAGATCACCTATGACGTCCACACCGGCGGCGCCATGGAAATGAAGGAGCTGCCGCTGGTGGTCGGCGTCATGGCCGACCTGTCCGGCAAGCCGGAAAAGCCGCTGCCCAAGGTGAAGGACCGCAAGTTCGTCGAGATCGACCGCGACAACTTCAACGATGTCCTCGCCGCCGCCGGCCCGCGCCTGGCCTACCAGGTGCCGAACCGCCTGCAGGAAGACGGCAGCAAGCTGAACGTCCTGCTGTCGTTCCAGGAAATCGACGATTTCGAACCGCTGCAGGTGATCAAGCAGGTGCCCAGCCTGAACCGCCTGCTGGAAGCCCGCCAGCGCCTGAGCGACCTGCTCGGCAAGCTGGACGGCAACGATGAACTGGGCGGCATGCTCAACGACATCGTCTCCAGCACCGAACAGCAGAAGGAGCTGCGCGGCCTGCTCGGCGGCAGCGGCACGGACGCCGACGGCGGTGACGCCGAACCGGCTGCCGACGCCTGACGCCGCCGCCGCTCCCGTGGCCGTGCATCCAATCGAAAGGGTATCGCCGTGAGCACCGAGAACAGCGTTCAGAGCGCGGAAAGCGCTAGCATCCTCGACCGCATGATGACCGAGGGCAAGCTGGCGCGGGATGAATCCCAGCGCCCCTATGCCCGCGACCTGCTGGCCGAGTTCGTCGATCAGGTCCTGGCCGAAACCGGCGAAGCCAGCCAGGCCGACGTGGTCGAGCTGATCAACGCCCGCATCGCCCAGATCGACGAGCTGATCAGCCTGCAGCTCAACGAAGTGCTGCATCACCCCGACTTCCAGCGCCTGGAAGGCACCTGGCGGGGCATGCACTACCTGGTGTTCAACACCGAAACCTCCACCCGCCTGAAGCTGCGCGCCTTCAACGCCACCAAGGCGGAAGTCCTGAAGGACCTGGAGAAGGCGGTGGAGTTCGACCAGAGCGCCCTCTTCAAGAAGATCTACGAAGAAGAATACGGCACGCTCGGCGGCACGCCGTACGGCCTGCTGGTCGGCGACTACGAGTTCGGCCGTCACCCGCAGGACGTGGCGCTGCTGGAGAAGATTTCCAACGTCGCCGCGGCGGCCCACGCGCCCTTCGTGGCCGGTGCCAGCCCGCTGCTGTTCGACATGGAAAGCTTCACCGAACTGGGCCAGCCGCGCGACCTCGCCAAGATCTTCGAAAGCGCCGAGCTGATCAAGTGGCGGTCGTTCCGTGACAGCGAAGACAGCCGCTACGTCGCGCTCGCCATGCCGCACATCCTGCTGCGCCTGCCCTACGGGCCGGACACCAAGCCGGTGGAAGGCGTCAACTTCGTCGAGGACACCGACGGCACCGACCACAGCAAGTACCTGTGGGGCAATGCCGCCTGGGCGCTCGCCCTGCGCATCACCACCGCCTTCGCCAAGCACGGCTGGATGGCGGCGATCCGCGGCGTCGAGGGCGGCGGCAAGGTCGAGGGCCTGCCGGTCCACACCTTCAAGACCGACGAAGGCGACATCGCGCTGAAGTGCCCGACCGAGATCGCCATCACCGATCGCCGGGAAAAGGAACTCAGCGATCTCGGCTTCATCGCGCTGGTTCACTGCAAGAACACCGACTATGCGGCGTTCTTCGGCGGCCAGACCTGCAACAAGCCGAAGGTCTACAACACCAACGAAGCCAACGCCAACGCCCGCGTCTCGGCGATGCTTCCCTATGTTCTCGCCGCCAGCCGTTTCGCCCATTACATCAAGGTGATGATGCGCGACAAGATCGGGTCTTTCATGACCCGCGGCAACGTCGAGAACTACCTGAACACCTGGATGGCCAACTACATCCTGCTGGACGACGACGCCCCGCAGGGCACCAAGGCTCGCTATCCGCTGCGCGAAGGCCGGGTCGACGTCTACGACGTTCCGGGCCGTCCGGGCGTCTATCGCGCCAACGTGTTCCTGCGCCCGCACTTCCAGCTGGAAGAACTGTCGGCCTCCATTCGTCTGGTGGCCGAACTGCCGGCCGCCGGCGCCCAGTAATCCCATCGGAGCTAGAGAAAGATGGCACAGGTAATTCTCGACATTCCGTCCATCAAGGGCGAGTGCGCGGTTGAGGGCTACGAGGGCAAGATCCTGTGCGACACCCTGTCGCACGACATGGAAATCGAGATCGAAATGACCTCGAACGCCCGCCGTACCGTCCACATTCCCACCGTCAACAACTTCGTCCTGTCCCGCAAGTGGGATGCTGCGTCGGTGAAGCTGGTGGCGAACATGCTGCGCGCCACCGTCGACAGCGCCAAGTGGAAGATCATCTGCCTCAAGGGCCTGGGCGAGGAAGCGGCGATGCAGAAGCCGTTCCTGACCGTGGAGCTGGAGAAGCCGATCTTCTCGAAGTACAGCCTCGAAGTGAACGAAGGCGACACCACCGAGAACCTGGAAATCAACGCGGTGGTCATCAGCTGGACCTACGAGGAATACGGTTCGGACCAGAAGAAGACCGGCAACTACTCGGTCAAGTTCGACACCATCTCCGGCAAGGTCGGGGAATGATCCGAGGGTGCTCCTGCCGCATCGGGCGGCGGGAGCACCTCTCCCTCCTCAAGGCGACAGAATGCGGCGCGAAGACCTGTTTTCCCATTACGAGCGGGAACTGCTTTACCTGCGCCGGGCTGGCGAAGGGTTTGCGCGCGCCTATCCCAAGGTGGCCAAGCGGCTGGCGCTTGGCCCGGAAGCGGCCGGCGACCCCCATGTCGAGCGGCTGATCGAGTCCTTCGCGTTCCTCACCGCGCGGGTCCAGATGAACCTGGACCGCCAGTTCCCGGTGTTCACCGACGCGCTGCTGAACATCCTTTACCCGCACCTGTCGGCGCCGGTGCCGTCGTGCGGCATTGCCCGGCTGGTGCCCGACGGCGACGCCGGCCAGCTCACCGACGGCCACACCCTGCCGCGCGGCACCGAACTGGTGGCGGTGGCGGGCGACGATGCGCGCTGCCGCTTCACCACCACGGCGCCGCTGACCCTGTGGCCGGTGGAGGTGGTGGAGACCGCCGCCCAGGTGCCCGACGGCACCCCCTTCGAGGACGATGCCAGCATCGCCGGCGTCATCCGCATCGAGATCGAGGCCCGCGGCGTGCCGCTGGGCGATACCGGCCTGCGCCGCCTGCGGCTGTTCGTCAATGCCGAGCCGACGGTGGCGGCGGCCATGTACGAAGCCCTGACCTGCCACGTGCGGCAGGCGGTGGTGCGCTCGGCCGATGCGCCGGACCTGCGCCTGCGCGGCGCCGGCATCGTTCAGCCGGCCGGCTTCGGGCCGGACGAAACCCTGCTGCCGGTGCCGCCCAACAGCCACCCGGCCTATGCCCTGCTGCAGGAATACTTCGCCTTTCCGCAGAAGTTCCTGTTCCTCGACATCGTGCTGCCGGCCGGCGCCCTGAGCGGCGAGCGGGCGACGCTGATGCTCGGCCTGGCGCAGCCGCTGCCGCAGCGCCTGCGCCTGCGCGGCGACACCCTGCTGACCGGCTGCGTGCCGGTGGTCAACCTGTTCCGCCGCATTGCCGAGCCGATCCGCCTGGACCAGCGGCGCACCAGCTATCTCGTCAGTGCCGATGCCCTGCGCGACCGCATCACCGAGGTCTATTCGGTGCTCGACGTCGCCGGCATCCGCGACGACGGTACCCAGGTGCGCTACGTGCCGCTGTTCTCCACCCGCCACGCCCTGGCGGGCGAAGACCCGGAGGCGTTCTGGTTCAGCACCCGCGGCGCCGGGCTGCGGCAGGACCGGCCGGGCACCGACACCTGGCTCAGCCTCACCGATCTGGCTTTCGACCCGGTGCGCCCGGCGGCGGAAACGCTGCTGGTGACGACGCTGTGCACCAACCGCAGCCTGGCCGAGGAAGTGCCCGCCAAGGCGGACCTTTACCTGGAGGACGCGGCGCCGGTCGGCCGCGCCATGCTGCTCTACAAGCCGACCATCCCGCGCTATCGCAGCGGCAGCGGCGAAACCTCGTGGCGGCTGGTCAGCCAGATGGCGCTCAACCACCTCAGCCTGGTCTCGGGGCCGGAGGCGCTGACGGCGCTGCAGGAAATCCTGACCCTTCATACCCTGGATGATCCCGCCGCCCGCATGCAGGTCAATTCCCTGCGCGGGCTGGAGGTGCGGCCCACCGTGCAGCGCGTCGGGCAGGATGCCTGGCGCGGGTTCTGCCGCGGCCTGCAGGTCACCATCGACGTCGACGAGCGTGGCTTCGTCGGCGCGAGCCCGCTCGTCTTCGGCGAGGTGCTGTCCCGCTTCCTCGGGCTCTACGCCTCGCTGAACAGTTTCGTGCAACTGCGCTTCCGGTCCTTGCAGCGCGGTGGAGAGTGGCGCACATGGCCGTCCATTTCCGGCGACCAGCACGTCCTCTGATCGAGGACCTGCGGAGCGAGCCGTACCGCTACGACCTGTTCCAGGCCATCGCCATCCTGGAGCGGTTCAACCGGGGCTGCGTGCCGCTCGGCACCGGCATGGACCCGGAGGTGGAGGCCGTGCGCATCGAGCAGGAGCCCGGCCTCGGCTTCCCGGCCAGCGACGTCAGCGGCCTGCGGGAGGACGCCGACGGCATGCCGGTGCTGCGCACCCCGGCGCTGGGGGTGGCCGG
This sequence comes from Caenispirillum bisanense, assembly GCF_039523075.1. Lineage (NCBI taxonomy): Bacteria > Pseudomonadati > Pseudomonadota > Alphaproteobacteria > Rhodospirillales > Novispirillaceae > Caenispirillum > Caenispirillum bisanense. Next base: position 17,607 of record NZ_BAAAEP010000061.1, on the reverse strand, counting down.
CATCGGCGGGCCGCTGCCCTATGCCTTCACCGAGACGCTGACCGAGCGCGTCGCCCGCCGGGATACGGCCATGGCGTCGTTCCTCAACATGTTCAACCACCGGCTGGTGTCGCTGCTCTATCGGGTGCGGCGGTCCACCCTGCCGCTGCTGGACGGCCAGCCGGAGTATTCGCTGCTGGCGACGGCCCTGCGCTCCTTCGCCGGCATCGGCACGCCGGGGCTGGAGGAACGGGTGGAGGACACCCGCGACCGGATGCTGCTGGGCTTCACCGCCATCCTGGCCGACCGCCGCCGCTCCGCCGCCGGCCTGCGGGCGCTCATCGCCGGGGTGTTCGCGGCCGAGGTCAGCGTCGGCAGCTTCGAAGGCCGCTGGCTGGACCTGGAGCCGGACTCCCACACCCGCCTCGCCGGGGCCAATGCCGCCGCCGGCGGCCTGGGCACGTCGGTGCAGCCGCTGGGGCAGGGGGCGCTGCTCGGCACCCGGGTGTGGGACCAGCACGCCGGCTTTCGCCTTGCCATCACCGTGGCGCGGCTCGACGCCTACAGCGATTTCCTGCCCACCGGCCGCCATTACGGGGCGCTGGTGGCGCTCTGCCGGTTCTATGCCGGCGACACCCTCGACATCATCCTCGATCTCACCCTCAGGCAGCCGGCGGTGCCGGCCTTCCGTCTGGCGACGGCGGGCGGGCGGCGGCTGGGCTGGACGACGTGGCTGCTCGGCGCCTCCGAGGCGGCGGCCGACGACGGCCAGGTGCGGATCGTGATCGCGAGCCAGCGGAAGGGCTGACCATGACCATCGACCTCAAGACCCTCATCTCCAAGCTCGACCGCAACGCCAAGAAGGTGGTGGAGCAGGCGGCGGCCCTGTGCGTGTCGCATACCCATTACGACGTCGAGCCCGAACACCTGCTGGCGGCCCTGGTGCGCTCCGGCGACGTGGTGGTGAAGTGCGTGCTCGACCGTTACGACCTGCCGGCGGCCGACCTGCTGAAGGTGCTGGAGGACGGCCTCGGCCGCATCAAGCGCGGCAACGCCCGCACGCCGGCCTTCTCGCCGCGGGTGCCGGACATGCTGGAAAGCGCCCTGCTGCTGTCGGTGGCGCGGCTGGAGAGCCCGACCATCCTGCCGGCGGCGCTGCTGCTCGGCCCGCTGGAGCGCGACCCGCTGCGCGGCGTGCTGCTGACCGCCCTGCCGGCGCTGGAGCGCATCGACATGGCCGAGGCGCTGGAGCTGCTGCCGGAGATGGTGCGGGTGGGCTTCGGGCCGCGCAAGGCGCTGGCGCCGCTGCTGAAGCCCGACGGCGCCGGCGCCGCTGCCGGCGGCCAGGAGGGCCGTGGCGACGGCCAGGGCGGCAGCGCGACCGAGGCGCTCGACCGCTTCACCGTCGACCTGACGGCGCAGGCGCGGGCCGGCAAGCTGGACCCCGTGACGGGGCGCGAGTCGGAGATCCGCCAGCTCATCGACGTGATGATGCGCCGCCGCCAGAACAACCCGATCCTGGTCGGGGCGCCGGGCGTCGGCAAGACGGCGGTGGTGGAGGGCCTGGCGCTGCGCATCGCCGAGGACCGGGTGCCGCCGCCGCTCAAGGGCATGGTGGTGCGCATGCTCGACCTCGGGCTGCTGCAGGCCGGCGCCGGGGTGAAGGGCGAGTTCGAGGAACGGCTGCGCAAGCTGATGGCGGAGGTGGCGGCCCAGCCCATGCCGGTGGTGGTGTTCATCGACGAGGCCCACACCATGATCGGCGCCGGTGGTGCCGCCGGCCAGAACGATGCCGCCAACCTGCTGAAGCCGGCGCTCGCCCGCGGCGAGTTCCGCACCATCGCCGCCACCACCTGGAGCGAGTTCAAGCGCTACTTCGAGAAGGACCCGGCGCTCGCCCGCCGCTTCCAGGCCATCGCCGTGGACGAGCCCGACCAGCCCACCGCCTGCGCCATGCTGCGCGGCCTGGTCGGCAAGCTGGAAAGCCACCACAAGGTGCGGGTGCTGAGCGGCGCCGTCAGCGCCGCCGTCGCCCTGTCGGCGCGCTACATGCCGGCCCGCCAGCTGCCGGACAAGGCGGTGAGCGTGCTGGATACCGCCTGCGCCCGCGTCGCCATCGGCCGCGGCGTCACCCCGGCGCAGATCGAGCGGCTGGACCACGACCTCGCCCTGCTGGCGGCCGAGCGCGCCCATCTGGAGCGGGAGCCGGGGGCGCCGGCGGAGGTGCAGGCGCGGCTGGCCGCCATCGCCGCCCGGGTCGCCGAGACGGAGGCCGAGCGGGCGGCGCTGGAGGACCGCCGGGCGCGGGAACAGGCGCTGCTCGACCGTCTGGACGCCGCCGTTGCCGAGGGCGGCGATGCCGCCGCCGTGCCGGCCCTGCGGGCGGAGCTGGCCGCGGTGCAGGGCGACGACCCGCTGGTGCCGTGGTGCGTCGACGAGGTGGCGGTGGCGCAGGTGATCTCCGAATGGACCGGCATCCCGGCCGGCGCCCTGTCGCGCGACATGGCGGCCACCGTCGGCGGGCTGGAAGATCGCCTGCGCGAGCGGGTGATCGGCCAGGATCAGGCCCTGGCGGTGCTGTCCAACGCCATTCGCGCCTATCACGCCGGTCTGGCGGAGCCGGGGCGGCCGGTGGGCGTGTTCCTGCTGTGCGGGCCGAGCGGCGTCGGCAAGACCGAGACGGCGCACGCCCTGGCCGACATCCTCTACGGCGGTTCGGCCAGCCTCATCACCATCAACATGAGCGAGTACCAGGAGGCCCATTCGGTCGCCACCCTGCGCGGCTCGCCGCCGGGCTATGTCGGCTACGGCCAGGGCGGCGTGCTGACCGAGGCGGTGCGGCGGCGGCCCTATTCGGTGGTGCTGCTGGACGAGGTGGAGAAGGCCCACCCGGACGTGCTCGACCTGTTCTATCAGGTGTTCGACAAGGGCGTGATGGAGGACGGCGAGGGTGTTGCGGTGGACTTCCGCCACACCGTCATCCTGCTGACCAGCAACGTCGCCGAGGACGTGCTGGCCCAGGATGCCGGCATGGTGCGCGCCATCGACGACCCGACGGAACGCCTCTCGGCCCTGGTGCAGCTGGTGTCGCAGGAACTGCGCCGCCACTTCCGCACCGCCCTGATCGGCCGCCTGACCGTGGTGCCCTACCTGCCGCTGGGCGAGGACCAGATCGGCGCCATCGTCGACATGCGCTGCGGCAAGGTGACGGAGCGCTTCGCCGGCCAGCGCGGCCACAGCCTGACCTTCACGCCGGCGGCGCGGGCGGAGATCGTGCGCCGCGCCATGGCCGCCGATACGGGCGCGCGCATGGTGGACAACGTGCTCAACATGACCATCGTGCCGCAGCTGGCGCCGCTGCTGCTGACCGCCATGACCGATGCCGCCGCGGCGGCGCAGGTGGAGGTGGATGCGGGCGACGACGGCCGGCTGATCTGCCGCCGCGTGGAGTAGGGGGCGCGTTATGGGCCTGCTCGACAAGAAGCTTTCCCAGGACGACCAGTACCTGTCGATCTCCACCCCGCTCGGCAAGGACAAGCTGATCCTGCGCGAGATGGAAGGCGACGAAGGACTGTCGTTTCCCTTCAGCTACCGCCTGACCATGCTGGCGGAGGACGAAGACCTCGCCTTCGACAGCCTGGTGGGCAAGACGGCGACGGTCACCGTCCGCGTCACCAAGGACGAGGACAAGCGCTACGTCACCGGCATCATCACCAGCTTCGAGCTGGTCCACTTCGACGAGCGCGAGGAACTGGCGACCTACGAGGCGGAGCTGCGGCCGTGGCTGTGGCTGCTGACCCTGTCGGGCGACTGCCGCATCTTCCAGAACAAGACCGTGCCCGAGATCATCGAGGAAGTGTGCAAGGGCGCCGGCTATCCGCACGTCAAGAAGTCCCTGTCGGGCACCTACGAGAAGCGCGAATACTGCGTTCAGTATGACGAGAGCGACTTCAACTTCATCAGCCGGCTGATGGAGGAGGAGGGCATCTTCTATTACTTCAGCCACACCAGTTCGAAGTGCGAGATGGTGATCGGCGACGGCTCCAGCGCCTTCAAGAGCTGCCCGACCGTCAGCACCTTCAAGTACCGGCCGACCCGCGCCTATGACGACGACGACGACTACCTGACCTCCGTCCGCTATGCCCGCCGGGTGACCACCAAGACCGTCGGCCTCGACAGCTTCAACTTCGAGACGCCGGCCACCGACCTTTACGCCAAGGCCCAGGGCACCAAGGGCATCGGCAGCTTCAACAGCTATACCGGCCGCTACCTCAAGTCGACCGAGGGCGAGAAGTACGCCAAGGTGCTGATGCAGGCGGCGGCGGCCGAGGGCGAGCTGGTGCGCGGCAGCGGCCGCATCCGCGCCCTGGTCGGCGGCTACAAGTTCAAGGTGAAGGAACACCCGCGCCGCAGCGTCAATGCGGAATACGTCTGCCGCCGGCTGCGCATCCAGGCCAGCCGTACCGACTATACCGCCAGCTTCGAGGCCTTTCCGGCCGCCACCCCCTACCGGCCGCCGCCCACCGCCTACAAGCCGCGCATCCACAGCTCGCAGACCGCCATCGTGGTGGGCAAGAGCGGCGAGGAAATCTGGGTCGACAAGTACGGCCGCGTGAAGGTGCAGTTCCACTGGGACCGCGAAGGCAAGAACGACGACAAGAGTTCCTGCTGGATCCGCGTGTCGCAGGGGTGGGCCGGCAAGTCCTACGGCGCCATGTTCCTGCCGCGCGTCGGCATGGAGGTGATCGTCAGCTTCCTGGAAGGCGACCCGGACCAGCCCATCGTCACCGGCGCGGTCTACAACGCCGAGCAGAAGCTGCCCTACGCCCTGCCGGACAACTCCACCCGCAGCACCATCAAGACCGAGTCCTCGAAACAGGGCGCCGGCAAGTTCAACGAGATCCGCTTCGAGGACAAGAAGGACAGCGAGGAAATCTATGTTCATGCCGAAAAGGACATGAACATCGAGGTTCTGAACGACCAGACCCGCACGGTGAAGCACGACCTGATCCAGACCGTGGAGAACGACTATACCTCCACCGTCAAAATGAACCGCACCATCACGGTTCAGGAAGGCAACGAGGTCCACAAGGTCGAGAAAGGCACCCGCGACGTCGCGGTGAAGGACAACGAGACCCACAACAACGATGCCGACTTCACCCACAAGGTCGCCGGCAACTATGAACTGACCGTGGACGGCAACCTGACCATCACCGTCACCGGCGACGTGGTGATGAAGGGCAAGTCGCTGACCTTCCAGTCCACCTCCGCCGGCATCGCCACCAAGTCGGCCACCACCACCGACATCGAGGCGGGCACGGCGCTGACCACCAAGTCGGGCACGGCGGCCACCCACAAGTCGGGCACCGCCATGACCGTTGAATCGGGCACCAGCATGGACATCAAGTCCACCATGGCCATGAACGCCCAGTCCTCCATGGGCATGACCCTGAAGGCCAGCCTGAACTTCGAGGCCGAGGGGCTGCAGAGCACCGTCAAGGGCAGTGCCATGGGCACCGTCGATGGCGGCGGCATGCTCATGCTCAAGGGCGGCCTGGTGAAGATCGGATAAGGCGACGGCCATGGCAGACGACACCATCCTTGCCGCCGTGACGCCCGAACCGGCGGGCACGGCCGCCACCGCCCCGGCAGCGCCGCCGGCCCCGCCGCCGCCGGTGGCGGGGCCGGAGAACGGCGCGCCGTTCGAGCAGCTGGACGGGGCCGGCCGCGTCACCTTCCGCGGCCGCATGGTCGACGGCGCCATGCACGGCGAAACCTACGACTGGGGGCCGCGCGGCAAGCTGCAGCAGCGCGCCCGCGTGGCGGGCGGCCGCCTGCACGGGGAACTGCGCCGCTACGACGACGACGGCACCCTGGCCGAGGTCTCGCAGTACGCCGACGGCGTGCGCCATGGCGACACCGCCTTCTTCCAGCACGGCCGCATGGTGGCGCGGATGCCCTTCGTGCGCGGCCTGCAGGACGGCGAGGCGCTGTACTACAGCGCCAACGGCCTGCTGGCCGCCGCCATCCCCTATCGCGCCGGGCGGATCGAGGGCCAGGCGCGCTACTACGACGCCGACGGCCACCTGATCCGTCGCGCCGCCCATGTGGCCGACCAGCAGGACGGGCCGCAGGTGGTCTATTACCCCACCGGCCAGGTGCTGGAGACCGCCACCTTCCGCGCCGGCCTGCTGGAAGGGGAGGTCAAGCGCTACTTCCCCACCGGCGAGCTGATGCAGCGGGGGCTCTATCGCGCCGGCGTGCTGGTGGAGCCCATGCAGACCTATTCCCAGGCCGGACGGGTGACCGCCTCCATCGACCCGCCGCCGCGTCCGGTGGTGCGCTGACATGCGGGCGATCGTTCGTGGCACCTTGGCAGCGACGGGGTGGCGTGCCTATCCTGAGGTGAAAGAAGGTATGTCTTTTGGACAGTGGGGCGCGAGCCATGACAGCACCTGACTGGGCAGATTCCAGCGAGAGCATCGTCGTCGCCACGCCCATGGCCGATGCGTCGACGGTGCCGCAATCGGTGCGCGGCGTGCCGGGCGCCGCCAAGGAGACCGACGGCGAACGCGCCGCCAATCGGCTGCGCAAGGCCGGCTACAGCTATCGCCGCATCGCCGAGACGCTGAAGATCCCCTACATCACCGTGTCGCGGTGGCTGTCGGGCGACCTGCCGTTCCACCGCAAGCCGCCGCCCCCCCCGCCGCCGCCCATCAAGGCCGACCCCCGCGACGTGGCGCCGCCCGAGCCGGCCGCCGACGAGCCCGCCGCCGACGGCGCCGAGGAGGATGCCGCCGTCACCGCCGGCGAACCGGCCGCCCGTCCGGCGCCAGCGCCGGTGCGCCGGGCTGCCGCCGCGTCGGCCGCGCCGGTGGCGGTGGTGACGGCGCTGCGGGTGCCGTCGCCCGAGCGCGGGGCGGAGGATGACGACATCGGCCACCGCCTGGAGGTGCTGCAACTGCAGTTCAGCGCCTTCGAAGGCTACGCCCGCAACATGGCGGAGGAATTCACCCGCAACCGCAAGGACCTGCTCGACACCCAGGCCAAGGCGGTGGAGGACATGGTGCGGGAGCGCGACGCCATCACGCTGGCGCGCAAGGGCTTCGACACCGCCATCCTGCGCTTCGACAACCGCTTCGACGAACTGGCGGCGGAACTGCGCCAGGAGCTTTCCGCCCTGAAGGACGAGGTGCGGGAGGAAATCGCCGCGCTGCGCGAGAAGCTGGAGTCCCTGGGCGAGGGCGGCGGGGGCCGTCGCGCCGCTGCGGGCAAGGCGGCGGCGGCCGACGAGGACGATCCGTTCGGCAGCCTTGGGGACGATGACGACGACCCCTTCGGCGGCGGCGATGACGAGGACAACCCGTTCGGTGACCTCGGCTCGGATGACGACGATCCGTTCGGCAGCCTCGGCGATGACGACGACGATCCCTTTGCGGAGAAGAAGCCGGCCAAGGCCAAGGCCAAGGCGGCCGACGACAATCCGTTCGGGGGCGACGACGACGACGACCCGTTCGGCGACCTGGGCGATGACGACGAAGACCCCTTCGCCGCCGCCGGCAGTGACGAGGCTCCGGCCAAGGCCAAGGCGGCGGACGACAATCCGTTCGGGGGCGACGACGACGATCCGTTCGGCAGCCTGGGCGATGACGACGATCCGTTCGGGGCCGGCGACGATGACGACGAGGATGCGGACGATGCCGCTGCCGACAAGGCGTCGGCGCGGCCGGTGGCCTCTGCCGATCCGCCGGCGACGGCAGCGGCGGCCGGCGACGACGACGATCCGTTCGGCGGTCTCGACCTGGACGACCCCTTCGGCGGCGACGACCCGTTCGGGGGCAGTGACAATCCGTTCGGAAGCGCCGATACTTCGGGCGGCGGATCGGATGTCCGCCCGCGGGAGCTGACCTGACGGCGGCACCGCAACGGCCGGAAAGAAGGACGCCATGGCCCAACCGAAAAGCCTTGTCGGGCTGCGTGCGCCGCTGTTCGAGCGGCTGATCGACCTGCGCCCGAACTCGCCGGAGGACGCGCAGGAACTGTCGTTCCAGACCTTCGACGCGGTGGGTGCTTCCATCCGCCGCGAGGTGGCGCGCATCCTCGACACCCGCCTGCCATGGCTGCCGGAGGATGACGACGACGAGGCCGCCGACCGGCTGGGCGACGATGATGCCGGCCATCCCGTCTCGGTCGACCCGCGCACCACCGTGCTGCGCTACGGCCTGGCCGACCTGACCCACCTGTGCGTCGGCAACACCGCCGAGCGCCACCAGATCGAGCGCCTGATCGTCGACGCCATCCGCACCTTCGAGCCGCGGCTGGAAGACCCGACCGTCACCGTCCATCCGCTGCCCTCCGGCGATGGCGCCCATGTGGAGGTGGGCGGGCTGGTGCGCCTCGGCCGCTCGCTGGAGCCGCTGGTGTTCTCGCTGACCTCCGACCTGCGGGTGGGCGGCAAGCTCAAGCGCCGGCTGATGCGCGCCGCCAGTGGCCGCCGCGACGGAGACGACGACGCATGACGCCGCAGCAGATGTCGCTGCCGCTTGACGGCTCCCTCGCCCCGCCGCCGCCCGAGCCCCTGCCGCCGCCGGCGCCCGCCGTGCCGCCGGACCGGCTGCGGCTGCGCAGCCTGCCGGTGGGGCGTGCCCTGCAGGACAGCGTGCAGCAGCTGTGCCGCCTGCGCCAGCTAAGCCCCGACGACCTGGTGGCGGCGGTGCTGGTGCTGGTGCGGACCGGCGACCTGCCGGTGGTGCCCGACCCCGGCGGCCCGACGGCGGCCGACATCACCGTGGTGTGGAAGCCCAACCGGCTGGGCGCCATGCGCCGCCGGCGGGTGGTGCCGACCCTGCGGGTGCGGGCGCCGGGCGGCGTCAGCGATGCCGACGTGCGCCGCTGCCTCGCCCTGGCGGTGGCGCTGTCGGTGCCCGATACCCTGCGCTTCGCCGACCATCAGGCCAAGGCCGCCGCGGCGGCTGCGGCGGCGGAACGGGAGCGCGCCCTGGCGGCGGACCGCGATGCCGCCCGCGCGGCGCTGGAGCGGCTGGCCTTCCGGCCGCTGGAGGGCGGCGTGCGCTCGCCGGCCCAGGCGGCGCGGGTGATGGGCTTCCAGAGCGAGTTCGGCTGCACCGGCGAGCAGGTGTCGCGCCGCTTCCGCGAACTGGCGCCGGTGTTCCACCCGGACACCGGTCTGGTCGCCTGCCCGGAACGCATGCGGCAGCTGATCGAGGCCCGGCGGGTGCTGCTGGATTTCGTCCGCACCGGCTGATGCCGCTGCTGTCGGCAGGGTGGGGGAGCCTGTCGCCGGACCGCTGCGGACGTGGTAGTCTCTTCCACCAGGGGTAGATGTACGCGCGAGGGGAGGTGCGGCCATGGCCGAAAGTTCGCTGACGGACCCGAAGGTGGTCGCCAAGCTCATCAAGGGCGCGTCGAAGGGTGTTGCCTTCGCCTTCGCCCTCGACAAGAAGGTGATGGCCGCCGACAAGTCGGCCTCCCCCGCCAAGGTCGCCCAGGCCCTGAAGGACGAAACTGGCAGCGGCAAGATCATCCTGGGGGAGGTGGTCACCAGCGGCAAGGTCATCGCCTTCGACGTCAAGAAGGGCAGTGCCGGCAGCGCCGAGAAGCTGCTGGACGAGTGGACGCGCAAGAACGGCCTCAACGGCTACGACGCCATGGTCGGGCGCCTGGACGACGTCAAGGCGGCCGGCAACGACGAAGCCGACGGCGACGAGTCCGACAACCGCCTTTACCAGCCGCAGTTCATCCGCCGCTGCATCAAGATGGCGCGGGAAAAGCCGGTGCAGTTCGGCTTCGGCATCGCCGCCGAGGGCGACATGCTGGGCGTCCACCCGCGCCGCAAGGGCAAGCAGATCGCCGCCCTCATCAAGCGCGAGACCGGGGCGGTGAAGATCGCCTTCGGCACCATCATGCTCGACGGCCGGACGGTGAAGTTCACCTGCGAGAAGACGCCGATCCCCGGCCTGAGGAAGCGCCTCGTGCGCCTGTTCAAGGGCTGGAAGTTGATCGTGCCGATCAAGGTCTTCGGGCCGGAAGGCGAGGTCAACGAGGACGACGACGACGAGAAGGACGCCAAGGACACCAAGGCCAAGCGGCGGCCGCGGCCGGACAAGAACAGCATCGACAAGTCCGCCCTGCCGCAGTGGATGCGCCGCAACGGCGTGCCGAAGGGGCTGCAGTCGTCCTTCACCAAGGCGCTCGGCCGGGTGCATGACGCCAAGCTGCCGACCATCCCGCTCGCCACCCTCAACGCCGTCTACGCCAGCGTGGTGACGATCAAGGAGGAGGCCATGCTGAGCCTGCTGGCCACGCAGATGAGCCGTATCGAGGCGATCAAGCCGACGGACGAAGCAAAGACCCTGCGCACCATTTATGAAAACAGCGAGTCGGCGGTGGAACTGGCCCGCCGGGCGCTGCCCGACAGCAAGCCGGTGGCCGCGGCGGTGCAGAAGCTGCGCGACCGCCTGGGGCCGCTCGCCCGCCTCATCAAGCAGTCGGCGGCGGCCTGAGCTGCCGGGAGCGCTCGCGCGGGACGGGCGCCGCTGCGGCTGGCGCACGCGTCGGCTGGTGTCGCTTCCCGTCATAAACCGCAGGATGTGCGGGCGCGGGACATTTCAGCGTCTGGCGTTCGCTGCCGGTCGCCCGGCGGGATCGGGCGTGGTAGCCTACCTCCCGTATTGGGGAATTACAGCACAGGGGAGGTGCTACCATGGCCACAAGTCCGATGACGGACCCGAAGGTCGTCAGCAAGCTCATCAAGGCCGCCACCAAGGGGATCTCGTTCGCCTTCGCCCTCGACAAGAAGGTGCTGGCGGCGGACAAGACCGCCTCCGCCGACAAGGTCGCGCAGGCGCTGAAGGCGGAAACCGGCAGTACCAAGATCATCAGCGGCGAGCTGACGCTGACCGGCAAGGTCGTCGCCTTCGACGTCAAGCGGGGCAGCGCCGGCAGCGCCGAGAAGCTGCTGGACGAGTGGCTGCGCAAGAACGGCCTCAACGGCTATGACGGCGTCCTGGGCGGCGCCGATGATGTCGATACCTCCGACAGCGACGGCGCCGAGGAGGAAGAGTCCGACAACCGCATGTACCAGCCGGCCTTCATCCGCCGCTGCATCAAGATGGCGCGCGAGAAGCCGATGCAGTTCGGCTTCGGCATCGGCGAGGATGCCGACATCCTGGGCGTCCACCCGCGCCGCAAGGGCAAGCAGATCGCCGCCCTGATCAAGCGCGAGACCGGCGCCGTCAAGATGGCCTTCGGCACCCTGACGGTCGAGGGCCGCCTGCTCAAGTTCACCTGCGAGAAGCTGCCGCTGCCGGGCCTGAAGAAGCGCATCGTGCGCATCTTCAAGGGCTGGAAGCTGATCGTGCCGGTGAAGATCTACGGTCCCGACGGCGAGTTCATCGAAGAGGGCGACGACGCGCTGGATGCCGAGCTGAACGCCGGCGGCGGCACCGACCTGGACGCCGACGAGCCCGACAGCGACGAGGGCCGCGAGGAGGAGGCGGAAGACACCGCCGGCGGCACCGACAGCGACACCCGCTCCGACCAGACCGACGGCGGCGCCACCACCGCCACCGCCACCCCGACCGACATCGCCGCCGCCTGGCGCGAGGCGCGGGCGACCTATCTGGATGCCACCGACGAGATCAACGCCCAGATTTCGGCCCTGCAGGCGGCGCTTAAGCGCAGCGACGACGAGGAGCTGGAAGCCATCGCCGAGTTCGGCCTGAACGGCGTCACCGGCAATTTCCGCGTGCCCATGATGGCCGCCATGCGCGACCTGGAAGGCGCCCGCGGCGCCGACGTGAAGAAGGCGGCGACCAAGCTGCTGGACGCCATCGGCAAGTTCCGCGCCCACATCGACGGCAGCGAGGAAATCGAGGCGGTCGACGACAATCCCTTCGGCGTGAAGGTCTCCATCCGCAAGACGCTGGGTGGGGCCCTCGCAGACATGGAGAGCGTGCTGAAGAAGGTGGCCTGACGGCCCGCCGACTTTGCACCTGCGCATCTAGCCGAAGGATTGTTTCGACATGCCCAAGACGATTGAAGCGTTCAAGCGCGCTTTCCAGAAGAAGTTCGCCTCCAACGAAAAGAACTTCGAGGTCCGCAAGGCGAAGGTGGACGCCGCCGTCACCGAACTGGCCGGCGCCGTCGCCCACCTGGAGAAGCTCGCCCACCCCAAGGCGGGGGAGTACAAGGCGGAGCTGCAGAAGCTGCGCACGGCGGTCGCCAATGCCACCGCCCTTGCCAAGGCCGACGCCAAGACCGCGTTCAAGAACCTGGATGCGGTGAAGGACGAGGCTCGCGACCAGGCCAAGGAAGCCCGCACCCTGGCGAAGAAGACGCCGATGCCGGTGCAGGTGCCGGGCGGCGGCGAGGCCAAGCTCTACATGCCCGACATCCCCGGCTTCGGGAAGATGGACGACGGCAAGAAGGACAAGATCACCAAGGATCTGGCCCAGAAGATCGGCAAGGGCCGCGAGATGCTCGACACCGTGCTCTACGGCGACGACATCGACGACCTGCCGCCGCCGAGCCGCGAGGATGTCGCCAACCTGATGTGGGCCATCAAGTCCAAGGCCCAGGAAATGACCGGCGAGCCCTATGAACGCGGCGCGCTGACCATCCCCGACCCCGACAACCGCCTGCGCAAGTACCTCGACAAGAGCATGGAGGTCTACGGCCGCGACAGTTCCCACCTCAAGGAACAGCAGGGCAAGACCGGCGGCCAGGCGCGCGGCATCGACTTCTATGAAGGGGTGAACGAGGAAGAAGGCGAGATCGAGAACGTCGACCTGCTGCTGCCGTCGGGCATGCGCACGGTGCTCTACCAGCAGGTGGAGACGGCGAAGGGCGAATCGCGCCTCTACCTGAAGATGGAAACCGAGTCGGCGCGCTTCAACCCGGCCTTCCGCAAGCGCGACGAGACGCCGGAAAGCCGCGCCCTGACCAAGGAGGACGTGCCGCGCGCCATCCTCCACCTCGGCAACCTCATCAAGTCCAAGCTTGGCATGAGCCAGGGCGAGGACAAGGATCTGAAGGGCTTCCGCGAGAAGGTCGCCGACAGCGTCAAGGATCCGTACAAGAAGGCGCTGGACCTCGCCAAGAAGGGCAGCCCGGAGGCCTATGCCATCCTCAAGCGCGGCGAGGTGGAGGTGAACCAGATCGCCGCCAACATCGACGCCGTGGCGGCCGCCAAGGTGCCGGTGGACGAAAAGACCTACGCGGCGCTCTACAACGTCTACGACACCATCGCCAAGACCTGGGGTCAGCAGGACATGGACGCCCGCTACGGCGGCGAAGTGGTGGTCGACGACAACGCCCTGAAGGGCAAGCCGGAGCCGGTGGACCCGACCGAGGCGCTGGCGACCATCAGCGGCCTTGTGGCGGCCATCGACCGCCTCAGCTTCGACTACGACACCACCAAGACCCTGCGGGCGACCCTGGTGAAGATCCGCAAGACCGCCGACACCCTGCGCCGCACCCCGGCCATGCAGGATCAGGCGGTGGTGAAGGCCATGGCCGACCTGGACGCCAAGGCCGCCGATCTGGCGGAACTGGTGAAGCGGCGCGTGAAGTGGGACAAGGGCAGCATCGACCGGGGCACCCTGACCCAGTGGATGCGCCGCAACGGCGTGCCGCGCGGCCTGCAGGACTCCTTCAGCAAGGCGCTGTCGCGGGTGCATGACGCGAAGCTGCCGACCATCCCGCTCGCCACCCTCGACTCGGTCTACGACAGCGTGGTGGTGATCAAGGAGGAAGCCATGCTCGGCCTGCTGGCGAGCCAGCTCGGCCGGGTGGAGGCGTGCCAGCACACCGACGAACTGTCCAGCCTGCGGTCGGTGTACGAGGACTGCGAGTCGGCCATCCGGCTGGCCCGCCGGGCGCTGCCGGACAGCAAGGCGGTCAACTCGGCGGTGCTGCAGCTGCGCGACAAGATGGGGCCGCTCGGCCGCCTCATCAAGCAGATGGCCGAGGCCTGATCCGATCGCCCCCGCCCCGTGCCGCCCCCTGCGGGTCGGGCGGGGCGGGGGCGCATCGGTCCTGGGAAGGAGCCTGATCCATGGGCATGTGCGTCTGCATGGGCGCGACGACGCAATGTACCTTCGGCGCCGCGCCGTCGTCGCTGATGGTGCTGCCGACCAACAAGACCTTGGCCGGTGCCACGCCGGCCGCCAACATCATGGACAACAAGCCCATGGTGAACGTGCTGCCGTTCGGCATGTGCATGAGCCCGTCCAACCCGACGGTGGCGGCGGCGACGGCGGCGGCGCTGGGCGTGCTGACGCCCATGCCGTGCGTTCCGATGACGGCGGCGCCCTGGGTGCCGGGGTCGCCGACGGTGCTGATCGGCAACATGCCGACCCTCAACGACACGTCCAAGCTGATGTGCAACTGGGGCGGCGTCATCCAGATCCTGGTGCCGGGCCAGTTCGCCGTCATGGTGCCGTAGGGCAGGGCGCCGCAGGCTTGCGGCCGCGGCCTGCCGCCCTATGGTAGGAGGGCCGCCGCCGCCGGAGCCCGCCATGACCTACACCGACCCCGACCCCGAAGACCTTGCCGATGCCGCGGCGGAGGTGGTCGACTGCATGCGGGTGCTGGCCAAGGGTGGGTCCAGCCTGGTGCTGGAGGCGCTGGGCGGGCGCGACTTCGTGGAGCTGGAGCATTATCCGCCGGGGGACATCCACGACCCGGAGACGCACTCCCAGGCCTATTTCCACGCCCATCCGCCGTCGCCATCGCGACCGCACGATTTCGGCCATTTCCACACCTTCCTGCGCGGACCGGCGCTGCCGCCCGCAGCGCCGCCGCTGGACCTGCCCGGCAACCCGCTCGACCGGCCGGCGGCGGCGGTGACCACCCATCTGGTCGCCATCGCCATGGACAACCTCGGCCGCCCCACCGCCCTGTTCACCACCAACCAGTGGGTGACCGACGAGACGCTGTATCCGGCGCCGGTGCTGGCCGGGGCGCTGCCGTCCTTCGCCCTGGATCTGGCGCATCCGTCGTGGCCGCTCAATCGCTGGCTGACCGCCATGGTGGTGCTGTTCCGTCCGACCATCGCCGCCCTGCTGGCGGAGCGCGACTCGGTGCTGGCGCGGGCCGCCGCCGCTGCCGACCACGACGCGCCGCCGGTGCTGCAGGACCGCCGGCTGGAGGTGCTGTCCCACCGCCCCATCGACCTGACGGCGCGGCTGGCCGAGGTGCGGCGGCTGATCGGGCTGGGTGAGGGATAATACACTAAAAAAATGGTGTAACGCACCATTTGACAACGGCGTTTGTGCAAATTACATCCGATCCACGTTCTGGAATCGGAGGTCCGCATGCGCAAGCTGTTGTTCGTTGCCCTCGGCACTGTGTTTGCGGCCTCGGCCGCCCAGGCCGCCTCGCTTACCGACCGTCCGCTGGTGGATGTGGTGTGGCTGGAGGAAAACCTCGGCGCGCCGTCGCTGGTGGTGCTCGACATCCGCGACACGCCGAAGGATGCCGCCGATCTCTACGCCGCCGGCCATGTGCCGGGCGCGGTGTCGGCGCCCTACGCCACCTATGGCTGGCGGGCGGAAGTGAACGGCACCCCCGGCATGCTGCCGCCGGTGGAAACCCTGGAGGAGCGCATCGGCGCCCTCGGCATCACCCCGGACACCCATGTGGTGATCGTGCCGGCCGGTGCCAACGCCACCGACTTCGGCAGCGCCACCCGCGTCTACTGGACCTTCAAGGTGCTCGGCCATGACGAGGTCTCGGTGCTGGAAGGCGGTCACAAGGCCTGGGCCGACGCCGGCAAGCCGCTGTCGACCGAGGCGGTGACCCCCGCCGCCGCCGCCTTCAAGGCCGACTTCCGGCCCGAGATGGTGGCCGGCGTCGCCGAGGTGCGCGCCGCCCTGGAGAACGGCACCGAGCTGATCGACGCCCGCCCGACCGAGCAGTACCTGGGCCAGTCCAAGGCGCCGGTGGTGCAGGCGCCGGGCGCCATTCCGGGCGCCGCCAACATCGCCAACGACCTGTTCTACAATGCCGAAACCGGCCGCTTCGCCGACAAGGCGAGCATCGAGCGGCTGCTCGACCAGGTCGGCGTGAAGAAGGACGAGCCGCAGATCGCCTACTGCAACACCGGACACTGGGCATCCATCGCCTGGTTCGGGCTGAGCGAGGTGGGCGGCAACAAGGCGGTCACCATGTACGACGGCTCGCTGGCCGAATGGGCCAAGGACCCCGCCAACCCCCTGGTCGTCTACGGCGCCGCCAACTGAGCCTGCCGACCGTTCCCCCGTCCGGCGCGGCAGCCGCCCGAGGGCCGCTGCCGCGCCGTGATGCTTTATCCGGTTCAGGGATCATCGCAGCATGACCACCTCCGTCCCCTCGGGAGCCGCCCTGCCGCGCAGCGGCTGGCGCGGCGTGTCCTTCGACCACGGTCCGGCGGCCTTCGCCGGTGCCGCCCTGGTGCTGGGCGCCCTTGCCATCTGGCAGGCGGTGGACCTGCGGCAGGCGGTGCTGTTCGTCATCGGCGGCGGTCTCGGCATCACCCTCTACCATGCCTCCTTCGGCTTCACCGGGGGCTGGCGGCGGCTGGTGGTGGAAGGGCGCGGCCGGCCCATGCGGGTGCAGATGCTGATGATCGGCCTGACGGCGCTGGTGTTCATGCCCCTGCTGTCCGGCGGCGAGGCCTTCGGCCAGCCGCTGGTAGGGGCGCTGGCGCCGGTGGGCGTGTCGGTGCTGGTGGGGGCGGCGCTGTTCGGCCTCGGCATGCAGCTGGGCGGCGGCTGCGGCTCCGGCACCCTGTTCACGGTGGGCGGCGGGTCGAGCCGCATGCTGGTGACGCTGCTGTTCTTCATTGTCGGCGCCGTGCTGGGCAGCTGGCATCTGCCGTGGTGGCTGGCGCAGCCGTCACTGCCGGCCATGGCGCTGGGCGACCTGATCGGCGTGCCGGGCGCCCTGGCGCTGACCCTTGCCGGTCTGGCGGCGGTGGCGGCGGTGACCGTGTGGATCGAGCGCCGCCGCCATGGCAGCCTGGAAACCCCCGCCGCCGCTGAGCGCCACGGCCTCGCCCGCCTGCTGCACGGCCCCTGGCCGCTGCTGGCCGGCGCCCTGCTGCTGGCGGTGCTCAACATCGCCACCCTGCTGATCGCCGGCCATCCGTGGTCGGTCACCTTCGCCTTCGGCCTGTGGGGGGCCAAGACCATCCAGGCGGTGGGCGTGCCGGTGGAAACCTGGGCCTTCTGGCAGTGGCCGGGGCCGGCGGCGGCGCTGGGCGACAGCGTGCTGGCCGACGTCACCTCGGTGATGAACTTCGGCATCCTCCTCGGCGCCGCCCTGGCGGCGGCCCTGGCCGGACGCTTCGCGCCCAAGGTGGACCTGCCGTGGAAGAGCCTGGCGGCGGCGGTGATCGGCGGCCTGCTCATGGGCTACGGCGCCCGGCTGTCGTTCGGCTGCAACATCGGCGCCCTGTTCTCGGGCATCGCCTCGGGCAGCGTGCATGGCTGGCTGTGGTTCGCCGCCGCCTTCGCCGGCAGCCTGCTCGGCATCCGCCTGCGGCCGCTGTTCGGCCTTGACGGCAAGTGAGAGCATCATGAAGAAGACCAAGCGCAACGCCCTGCTGTTCGGGTCGGTGTTCCT
>NZ_BAAAEP010000060.1:0-25252 GCF_039523075.1 Caenispirillum bisanense | reverse complement strand
TCCCTTCACCAGCCTCGCGCAGCTTACTGCCGACGCTGGGCAAGACATACAAGGGGCATGGTTCAAGGCGAAGGGGTGCTTGAAGAGGATCTGATGGGGTTGCCCTTGGAGCGGTTTCGGGAACGGCGAAGGGCGGTCCTTGAGGCGGAGCGAGAGCGGGAGGAGGCAGAGGTTCGGCGCCGGAGGGAGGAGGCGCGAAAGGCAGCGGAAGAGCAGGCTCGGGAGGAGGCCGTCCGCCTGCGCGAACAGTCCATCGCCCTGGCTTACGAATACCTTGGCGACGAGGAGGCTAACCGGTTCATGGCCGAACCGCTGCAATGCCTGAGCGGCCAGGCATTGGCTGAGATTGAAGGCGTCCTGCCGGGCCAAGTGGAGCAGATCATGCGGGCTCTGGCGGCGGAGTGTCGCCGGTTGGACACGATCCGGGCAAAGCAGCGACTCGCCGCCGATTGCCGCGGTCGCCTTGGTAAGGAGGTGGGAAGGCTCTTGCATCCGAGCGAGCAAATCTATGGCTTCATACGGCCCATCCAATGCTGCAAGGACGGCGTCCCTGGGACGTGGCTGTAGATGAGCATGCATTGAAGCGTTGCCTTGACATTCTGAGGACTGGTCGAAGGCGGCGCTAATAAACGCGGCCGGTCATGATCCTTAGCGCCCTCAGTGCCGGACGTCAGCGGCCTACGCCGCCGAACCTAATGAAGGCGTTCACCTCGGGCTCCCCTCGCGGCACCGGCAAACTTGAGCAATGCGCAATTTCGGTGGAACGGAATTCAAAGGCGCGTCAGATGCATGACGTTATGCTGCGGTAACCGGCTTAAGAGCATCGCCATTAATACTGCGCGTTTAGCCGCTCAACGAACCGCGCTGCGCGGGTCCTTTCATCCGCTGACCCGACAAGCCTGTCGAGGACAATATATGGACGCGGGCTGCTGCAAAGGGGCGGAAGGGGCACGGCGTGCCCCGTGACCGTTTTCAAGACAGCTTTTCCCTCAACATCACCGCCCGGATCCGCTCGTACCCGGACAAGTCTTCAAGCACCGGTGTTGCCGATATCGTGACACCATGCGCTAAAGTTGGAATATAAGATTCCCTCCAGCCGACCCGGTTGAGAATCCGAGTAAGCATGTATGGCGCGGACATGTGATTCTCAAATTTTTCCGCTGCTTCTTTCTCAGTCGCATAGAGCTCCTCACATTCACGATCAATCGCTACGTTGTTGCGGCAGAGCGCAAAAATATTATTATGGGCACTTCCAGATCGTAGATAATTAAGCAATAGGTCCGCCTCAACAACCAATACGCCTTCAACACTCGTAGAGCACCCGTAATGTTGGTTGGTGATGATGATCGGCAGCAGGGTCAACGCTGAGGCGGCTGTGTGTTCGATACCAAGTGCGCCTGCAATCACGTCGGGCCGCTCGCGAAGTGCGTCTGATTTGCGTTTTACTTGCAATGCCGCCCTCCTCAGTTTGTTCTCGAACCTCTTAGTTTCATGGGGGGCCAGAGGCATTAGGAAAAACTTGACCTCCCCAACTAGGCAGAGCCCGCCGAATGCCACAACTAAATCAACCTGCTCGTCGAAGGAGGCGGTGGCGGCAACACCGCTGGGGGCGCAGCTTGCGGTGGTGAATGTGCCATTCTCGGCGAGCGCGCGGGTAATTTTGGAGCGGTAGATGACTTCGTACCGATCACCCCGCGCAGCCGCAGGGTTATCGTCATTAATGCCTCCCTTCTCAAGCCATGCTTCCGCGCGCCTCTGAGTAATGCTGGTAGTGAGCACCGGCAAAGCTAGTAACACATCGTCCGTCCCAGGCACGTCTATAAGCGGAGCAGCCCATAGACCTTTATTTCCTTTCACCTTTCTCTTACCACCAGTTTGTGACGTGAAGGTTAGAAACATTGCAATCTCGCGAGACAATTCTGGAGATACGTGCAATGCTCTAGAAATGGCGCGCTCGACGGTGGCACGATTAATAGATAATGCCAGCCTTCTCGCCTCATCTGGACTGAGGGAGGAGGTGGAATGCGGCGGCGCCGGCAAGAGCAAATTGGCGATATCAAGAACAACATGCCAAGCCTCCAATAATAAATCGACTGAGATGTGCGGTGCTACTGGAAATGGGCTGTTCATGAAGTCTGAAACGTAGCTGCCCTGCAGCATATATTTCTCGTAGACGTACGCGGGCATGTTCTTAGACAGATATGGTATATGCCGCGTTTTTATTCTACCGTCACCAATAGCTACGACAGAACGCTTGCGAGCAAGTCGGCGGCGTTGAGAGGGAGTTAGGTGCCGCCATGAGAGCAGACTGGGCCAATTTATCAGCTTATCTTCAAAGCAGCGGCGCCAAGCGAATTTAGTTCGTTCCGAACTTTCATCGATTGGCCACCAGCAATATCGCCCCTTTTCGTCAACTTGAACCTGCCAGCCCTCGTGCCAGCAACGATTCCATAGTTCATTTAACATCTTGCGTTTGGAGTAGACTGTTATCGCTTGCGCTGCTGTTGGGGCAAGGTCGGCCATATCATGGCCGGCAGTTCCCGTGGAACGCGCAGCATCAAACAGCCAGCTTTCTGCGGCTTCAATTGCTGCGCCGATAAGGTCGGCAGCGGAGGCTTCCTGACCCCAAGCGGTAGGAATGTGCTGCGCGGTGACGGTGTCGAATCCAAGCGTGCCGCCTTCAAGCCCAGCCATTGCGCCTTCTTTGGCTACTTTGGCCACAGCTAGGTAGTGACGGTTGAGCGCAGATATTGCAAGTATCGTGCTCCACTCGGGACTGAGTGAAGACGATATCGGGCTGGGAAACGCGACTGTCGTTGCAGTGACCTCCGCGCCTATCCAGCGCGCCGCATCAAGGAGTAGCTGGTCGGCGGCTGTGGCATGCCCATCCGCAAAGACATGCTCCCACTCATTTATATCAAATAATGTTGAACTTGGCGGCTTCAGCTTGCTAACCGCCGCGGCGAAACGGGTATTGCGTTCGATCATATTAAAAACCTCAATAAATACGCTTCGATACGCGACACATTTTGTAGGCATTGTCAATGAGATATTATGGTGAATCGGTAGCGCACTTGGTCAAGGTCATTGATGAAAGCACGGTATTCGCCCAGATGGTCCTGCACTCAATGTCGCCCTCCCGCTCGAACCAATGGGTCGCGCCTGGGATGAGATCGAACGGGATGGGGTGGGTGGCCAGCGGATTATGGAACACTTCCAGCTCCTGGCACCAGACTTCACCCCACGGCCAGAGTGCCTTGTATTCGTCGCTGGAGACCGACAACTCGAAATCGATCGGCTCCAGCGCCCCCGGGGTTCGGTCGAAGAGGATGCCGCGCCGGATCATAGTCAGCCCGGGTGGGCGCCAGCCTGCAAGAAAGCCCATCCGGTTGAACTTGGCGAGGGTCGCCGCATTGCTGAAGATGACCGCTGACAGATGGGCGAAGTTCGGATCGCGAAAGAGCCCCACCGGGATTCCGTGCTTGCCGGTCAGGTTAGTAATCGGCGTCCCGAGCGCGCGGCGCCCCGCGCCTTCTCCTTCGATATCGGCGCGCAGCCCGTAGAGGTAGGTGGGCAGCGCCTCGCGGCTCCAGACCATTGAACCGGACTCGTGGAAATCTGCCAGCGCGAGGGCGAAGGAATGACCCTTCACATGGTCCAGTTCATGGTAGTTTCGCTGGAGCTTGCCCCGCAGCGTCTTGGCGAAGCGCGCGGCCGGACCTCCCATCAGGCGTTCGTTGCGGTCCTCCGGCGCATGCACCCAGTCACCGATCCCACCGGCGCGTGGAGTCTCGGAGTTCGCGGTCACCGCCTCGATCCAACACACGTCGCCATCCTTCTCGATCAGGAAGTCGGGCGAGACATGGTCTTGTTGAACTCTCAGGCCCTGCTCGCGGAAGCAGGCAAGCAGGTAGAGTTCGAAAAGTCGCGAGGCGAAGTTGCTGGTCTGAAAGTCTGAGACGAAATTGGCGTCGGGATTGGGAAGGGCGAGATAGCATTCGCCGATCGCCATGAGCGCCGGCAGATGGCTGATCGTGGTTGTCAGCAGATCAAATTCAGGGGATGTCCCACGCGGCCCCGCTTTCAGCAAGAGCGGCCGGCGCTTGGCGCCTGGCGGCAACGATTCTGGCGGATCGCCAGCGCGCATGCCAATACTGAGGCTGTTGAGTGTGGCCTCGGGGGTGGAATAAGGACCGCTTTCATCGACATTGACCCAGCGGTGATCGACGCGTCGGCGCAAGGCGAGGCTGGAAAAGGTCCCTTGCTCCGGATCAAAAAGGATGCAGCCGCTCGTACTGCCGCGACCAGCCTGATAGGCGCAGAATATCTGAGCGGGGTCGAAATTGGGTCCGCGTTCGAGTGACAGGGCATAGACCTCGAACTGGCGCTGGCTGATCGGCGTGAGCAGTCGTGGCTCACCGGTTGGGGCCATGGCCGGCCTCATGACCCTGCAGGTGGCAGGTGCGCCCATGCGACCCCATAGTCACGACGCCTCCGCTGCGGTTGTCTGGCGAGGATGTCGTTGGCTTCCCATCCGTCGCCCTGCCGGGTCGTCACGAACTCGCGGTCCCAGACGCCCCAGTTCGTGGGCAGTGGAACCTGCGCCAGGGGATTATGGACATAGGTGATCGGTCGGACTTGACGCAAGTGGTTGCCGAGGCCGACCCGTGACCAGATGACGCCCGAGATATCGGCGAAGCCCTCGTCGATGAAGGCCGTGCGCGGAATAGGATGACGCTCGCGGTGGATAAAGGGCGCGGCATGGAAGCCTTCTTCAAGGATATCGCCGCTGTCACGGTCAATGGTGATGAAGACGTCACCAATCGGGAACAGCGTTGTCATGATGAGAGGCAACGGCTGTTCGGCGAGATAGACGCCGAAGCGGCTGGCGCTGATCGCGATGATGCGGGTGTCTTCCGGCGCGATCACGCCCTGGGCGATGTAGCGGCGAATCTTCTGCGTCTTCGTCCAGAACGCCCCGGAGGTCCGAAGCTGCGCCTGGCGGATTGGCGCGGCAACGGGGCCGCCGCCCTCGTTGATCGGCGCGGGACGAACGATCTGGTCAGGACCAGGCGCGCCTTCGTCCGGTGTGATGGCCTCGATCCAGATTCGGCGACCATCTTCGACAACACACAGGTCCGGCTGTCCGCCGTCGCGTTGACGTTCGATGACGGGCAGCAATGTCCGCCCGGCCTCGAGCAGGGTGCAGCCCAGATACATTTCCCAGAAGCGCCCGTCGACGTCACGCGCGAAGCCCTGACGGAAATCTGGATCGGCATAGGGCTCGTAGCGCGACCACATCCCCTGCAGCAGGGCCCGAAGCTCTTGCTCAATTGGAAACTTGGCCGCCTTCAGGTTCTCGAAGGCAAGATCGAGATTGGCGCCGTCTACGTCGAAAAGGTCGCTCATGATCGGTTCGCCTCATGCCCTGCGCAGCATCCGCGGCACCTGCACACGGTGATAACCGCGGGAATGGACCTGCTGGCGGAGCTGCTTGATGTCGTGGACTCCAAAAGCGACGGCTGCCTTCAGCGGGCTGGCGAAGGTCGCATAGAAGGTCCATCGCGAGCCGGCGGGAAGCTTCGGGTTTTGCCGCCGGTCGGTAATGACGACGTCGCGCGGATCGCTGGTGTTGCGGAAGGCGTGGAAGGTGAACCAGTCGGGCCGGCGGTAGCGCGCCGCCTTGCTGAAGGGCACGGAATGAACCTTCACGTCGGTCTGGTCGAGCACCCAATCACGCTGCTCCAGGATCTGCCGGACCATGTGGCCGACCATCTGCTTGACGCGATCGGCGAGGACGTCCTCGCGGAATTCGGCGAGGAGCTGCTCCTCGATACCTTCGACGGCGGGCTTGCTCAGTTCCGACGCGGTTTCTAGGCGGGCGACGCTGTCGGCCTGCGTGAGAAAGCTCCAGATGCGCTGGCCCAGCTCGGAGTCATAGAGCGAGGCAAATTTGCCGGGGTTGTAGGTCAACATGAGCGTCCCTCCTTTACCGGGCAAATATGGACGGTTATAAGCTTATGTCAATGGCGGACGAAGGGCGTCCGCTGATTCTGTCGGGGAGGCTGCGTTGGATTTCGAAGATCTCGTGACGGCTTTGGCGCCGCCGCCGAACTGGGCCGGAAAATCGGACGGTCCGCACGAACGTCACCTCTACGAGGGCGCAGTCATGCTCGCCTACGCGATGCACCTGCTCCGCACGCAAGGCGCCCGGGACGTCCGCATCCATCCCGATGGTGAACACGGAAAGCAGTTCGATTTTGCAGCGTGGCTAGGTCGACGCGAGTTCACGAAGTTTTCCAGCCTCGGCAGTACGTCGTACGGCGGGGTCTACCGAAACTCCGCCGGGCAGACGATCACCGTCCACCCCAAGCCGGGGTTAGGCGATGTGGTCGCCGAAGTCGGCAATTGCGTCATTTCGGCCGAGTGCAAGGGCGGCATCATCAACACGCGGCATGCGGGGCAGGTCTCACGACTCTATCGCGGCCTATGCGAGACGATCGGGCTGCTGATGGCGACACCGTCGCAGGGCCGTCAGATTGCCGTGGTCCCGCTGACCGAGAGCACTCTGCGTCTGGCTGAGCGGCTAGCACCCCGTTGCGCGGTGGCCGGCATTGAGATCGCGCTTGTCGGCAGCTACGGCGAGGTCATGGAAGTAAAACCGCAGGCGGCTGGCGAACTAGCGGCGGAAAGGATCCCCTGATGAGCGAGGCGGCGACCGGTCCCAGCGGCGCGATGATATCCGCGATGTCGGAACTGTGGCGGCTGCATCCGCCGGGACCCGAGAACATCCTCGTGCATCCAGCCTTCGAGCGACTGTGTCAAGCCTGCCGCGAGGGCTATCCGACCGCCGGCAAGATGAGGCCGGGCTTTGCCCTGTCGGCTGCTTTGCGGGCTCTCGGCCTTCCTTGCAGCCTGCGGAAGGAGACGGCCCATCTGGGCCTGCCCTTCGAGGAGGCGGCAAAGGGCCTCGATGCCGCGATGCGGGCGACCAGCGCCAAACGCCTCCACCTTGTGCCGCTCGATCTTGCGGCTGGCCTGCCATCAATCGCGTTCGGCCCCCCGAAGGTGGGTCGGCTGACCGCTGAGGAACTGCGGATCCTCGTCGACGAGACCAGGCTGAAGCGGCTCTATCCGCGGCAGGATTTTGACGCTGAGCGATTCTCCGAGTTCCACTGGCTGGTGGTCGAGGAGACGGTGGCGCTCGACCAGGAACCAGAGGCGCGCGCCGTCCCGGTGCTCTTCATGGACCTGAGCCAGGACCTGGGGCAAATCGAACCCCATAAGGGACGGTTTCCCGGCGCGGTCGAGGATGCGCTGTTCTTCCTGCTGCTGGCGCCGTGGGAAAGCTGGTCGACGATGGCGGAGGTCGATTGGCGCGGCTTCCGCGTCCCGTGGGTCTACACCGTCGACAGCGATATCTTCGTCCGCCTCAACACGCCACCATCCCCGGATACGCTGAGCTGGGCACCTCGAATCTACGACGACGGCTACGGCGGGACTATTGAGGAGGAGTGGCCGGTCGAGCTGTGCCTGGACGACGACGTCGCAACCGAGTTGCCGGGATGGGACCACGGACGTTGGGCGATCGTCGAGCAGGCGAAGCAATCGGTTCTGTTCGACACGCCGATCACTCACTTCCTGGTCCGCGCGTTCCTGGCGGACGGCGTCGACGAATTCCTTGCGCATGTCACCGCAATCGAAGCTGCGCTGGGCCTGCGCGCCGACTATCAGAAGAACTTCCGGGTGGCGCCCGATCGCCACAAGGGAATGAGTCCCACGAAAAGGATGCGAGCGCGCGTCGCCGGGCTTCTCGGCGATCGCCGCTACGCTGATCAGTATGAGCAGCTTTTCGACGTGCGAAGCGCCTTCCTGCATGGCCGCGCGATGACAGCCATCTCGACGAAGGAGCGGGTGATGGCCCGCTCGCTGGCTCGGGAGGTGGTGGGAGCGCTGATCCTCGCCACCCAGGCTGGCCCCATTTCGTCCCGCGAGGTCTTTCTCGATGACCTCCTCGATAAGGGCGTGCCAATCATCTAGCCGGGGGGGTCCCGGGTTGAAAAGTGTCAGAAAACCGCATATATTTCTGACAGGAGAATGGCCATGCAGCGTTTGACCGAACAGATTCTTGAGCATGCAACGCGGCTACCGGAGGGCACGCCAGTTGCGGCTAAGGGCTTGCTTCACCTTGGCACTCGCGCCGCGGTGGATCAGGCCTTGTCGCGCTTGGTTGAGAGAGGGCAACTGATCCGGGCCGGACGTGGCGTTTATTTGCTGCCGGTCACGAGCCGGTTCGGCACCAGAGCGCCATCGGTGGAGCAGGCGGTCGAGGCGCTCGCCGCTCAGCGCGGCGAGGTTATCGTCTCGAGTGGCGCGGCCGCTGCCAACAGCCTCGGCCTTACGACGCAGGTGCCGATCCGGTCGGTTTATCTGACGTCGGGGCGCACCCGGAAGATGAGCATAGGCAAGCAGGTCGTCGAGCTTCGCCACGCTCCTCGCTGGCAGCTCGCCATGGCCCATCGGCCGGCGGGACAGGCGGTGCGAGCCCTTGCCTGGCTCGGACCGGAGAAGGCCGAGCGCGCCCTCCAGACTCTGAAGCGAAAGCTTCCGCCCGCCACGTTTAATGAGCTGGTGGCAGCGGCTCCTCAACTTCCGACCTGGCTCGCGCGCAGCGTGGGGAAAGTCGCGCATGGCTGACGCGTTCCTCCTCCTCTCCGCCGAAGATCGCCGGGAAGCGCTGAGCGTCGCCGCCGACCGCCTGGGCCGTCCAGCGCACCTTCTCGAGAAGGATGCGTGGGTGGTGTGGGCACTAGCCACGCTCTACGGCTCGCCCTTGGGTGAACATCTCGTGTTCAAAGGCGGCACCTCGCTCTCGAAGGCCTATGGCGTCATCCGGCGGTTTTCCGAGGACGTGGACCTGACCTATGACATTCGCGCGCTCGCGCCAGACCTCGTCGGAGACAATGGCGCAGCACTGCCAAATACACGAAGCGAGGAAAAGCGGTGGACGAGCGCAGTGCGCGAGCGCCTTCCCCACTGGGTGGCGGGGGCTGTTCAGCCCGTAATCGCCGAAGCGCTGGTGGGTCAGTCCCTATCGGCGGTGATCCGGGTCGATGGCGAGAAGCTCTTCATCGACTATGAGGCTACGACGGCGGGCTCAGGCTATGTCGCCCCGAGCGTCATGCTTGAATTCGGCGCGCGGTCGACGGGAGAGCCGGCAAGCCTGCGCGATGTCACCTGCGATGCGGCCGGCCAAGTGGATGGCGTAGTCTTTCCATTCGCACGGCCGCGGGTCATGCATGCCGAGCGGACCTTTTGGGAGAAGGCGACCGCCATCCATGTCTTCTGCTTGCAAGAACGACTTCGGGGTGACCGTTTCGCGCGGCATTGGCATGACGTAGCGCGTCTCGATGAAGCCGGCTTTGCGGCCACCGCTGTCGCAGATCGCGACTTGGCCGATGCTGTGGCCCGTCACAAGGCAATGTTTTTTGCCGAGAAGGCCGCCGACCGATCGGTGATCGACTATGCAGCGGCCGTGAACGGTGGCTTGCAACTCGTCCCAGACGGCGACGGCGCAAAAGCTCTCGCAGAAGATTATGCGCGGATGGTCGACGACGGGCTCCTCCTGGAGGAAGCTGAGCCTTTCGACGCGCTCATGGAACGCTGCACAGACATTGCCGCGCGCGCCAACAGCGCGGCAGGATAAGAAAAGGGGCTGGGGGGGCCTATGTACATTTCCGAAATCTACGCGAGCGGCTTCCGGTGCTTCGAGCCTACCGCTCCTCTGCAGCTGAAACTCTCACCCGGTCTCAATATTCTGGTGGGGCCAAACGACGCCGGAAAGAGCGCGATCATCGACGCTGCCCGATACGTCGTCTGGACACGCGGCGACGACTATCTCCGCCCGGACGAACACGACTTCCACGTCGACGCCCATGGCACACGGGGGTGTGACTTTATCGTGCGGTGCACTTTCGACGACCTCAGCGTGGATGAAGAAGCCAGGTTTCTAGAATGGTGCACCAACGAAAAGGGCAAGCTTCGTTTGCACGTCTGCATGCGGGGGGCGCGGCGGATTTCGCCTGGCGGCGGCAGCATCATTTCCAGCCAGCACCGCGCTGGCGCCGAAGGCGAAGGCTTGCCCCTCGACGGGGAACTGCGTGAGTATTTGAAGGCCACCTACCTCAAGCCTCTTCGGGACGCTGAGCGGGAGATGCGGGCGGGGCGTCGATCACGTCTGTCGCGCATTCTCGGCGCGATGCCCACGATGGGGCCCCAGAGCAAGCCAGCCGCTCCCGGTGCCAACGATACGCTTCACGACACGCTTGCCGCCGCTGACGCAGCGGTCCGCGGTAACGCTGCCGTACAGAGTGTCTCTAGTAGCGTGAATACCGGTTTTCTCGACAAGCTATCGTTCGTGGATGATCGCCTCGTTGCGACGCTGGATCTCGGCGCTGGCGGGTCGTTCGATCAGATCCTGGAACGGTTCGAGCTCTATCTTAATGCCAAGGTCGGCACCGAGCGCGTACAGCGCGGTTTAGGCTACAACAACCTACTGTTCATGGCGGCCGAGCTGTTGTTGCTTCAGTCGCATCCCGATCAAGTGCCGTTTCTGCTGATCGAAGAGCCGGAAGCGCATCTGCATCCGCAGCACCAGACGCTCTTCATGGAGGTGCTTGCGGCCCGAGCCGCCAAGCCCGACGCCGGCAAGGACGAGACTCATCAGCAAGTCCAGGTCCTGCTCACCACCCATAGCCCCCAACTCGCCGCTGGCGCCGAGCTTGAGGCCATGACGATGATCGTCGGTCACCGGGCCTTTCCCCTGGGCGAGGCCCATACCCGGCTCGAAGCTGACGATTATGAATTCCTTCGTCGGTTCCTCGACGCGACCAAGGCCAACCTTTTCTTCGCCCGTGCGCTAATTGTCGTCGAGGGCGACGGCGAGCACCTGTTGCTGCCAGCAATCGCTGAGAAGCTCGGCCGTCCACTCAGCCGCCACGGCGTGTCGATCGTCAATGTCGGCCACCGCGGTCTGTTCCGCTACAGCCGGATTCTGCAGCGTAAGGCCGGGAACGCGATCCCGGTGCCAGTGGCACTGATCCCCGACAGGGACATTCCGCCGCCCGAAGCGAAAAACCTCGTCGGTGCCCGCAAGACCGAAAACGAGTTGACCCAGAACGAGATCGCAGCGCGGCTGAATACGCTGCGGCGCGACGCCGGAGACCCCGTCGACGCTTTCATCGCCGATAGCTGGACGCTGGAATTCGATCTCGCGCTCCGGCCCGAGCTTGCCGAGAGCGTTCACCAAGCGGTCCAACTCGCCAAGACCAGCAGTCGTAAGCCCGAGCGGCTAGCGAAGATCGTGAAGAAGGCCAGCGACACCTATGCAGGCTGGAAAAAGGCAGGGCACTCTGCCACGGAGATTGCCGTCAAAATTTACCAGCCGGTCCACGACAAAGAGGCCTCCAAGGCCGAGGTCGCCGAGCAACTCGCTGCCATACTGCGCGAACGCACCGATACGCCGGAGCAGATGCGAGTCTGGCTCCCTCCTTATCTGGTGCGCGCGATCGACTACGTGACGGGCGGCTACGTCCCTGGGGCACCGGCGATTGCTCCTGATTATGAGGCGGATGCGGAAGACGAAGAGATCGGGGTCGCCGGGATGGAAGGCGCGGCGGCGGTGGAGGCGTAGCGTCATGTTCGAGATCCTGCCGCTCACGCCCGAATTGCTTGCCGAACTTGGCGACGAACTGGGCGGCTGCGATTTCACCGACCCGAGCCAGACCGACTTCCTGGCGAAGGCTATCCCATGTGACGTCCAGGCGGCGCCTGGCAATGGCAAGACGACGCTGCTGGCGGCGAAGCTCGCGCTGCTTTCGCGTAACTGGCTGACCCGCAGGCGGGGCGTCTGCGTGATCTCGCATACCAATGCCGCACGGACGGAGGTCGAAGACTTGATCGCCCGTCATCCGACTGCGGCGCGGCTGATGTCCTATCCCCATTTCATCGGCACGGTCACGGCTTTCATCAACCAATATCTTGCCTTTCCCTATCTCCGGGGCTTGGGTTGGAGCGTGCGCCAAATTGATGACGACGCTTTCGCGGCCGAGGTGCTGCGACGTTATCCAAGCTGGGGCGTACTCGATAGTTTGGCCAAGAATCCGAAACTCAAGCTGAAGCGACGGCTCGAGGATTGGATAGCTCACCTGGATCTCGATCCTGCCTTCACTGATGACGCGATATCCCCTTCATCGTTGGCAGTGCGCCGGCGTAAGGGGCAGCACGGTGCCGATACGCCTTGCGGGGAAAGCATTGGCCCAGCTCAAGGCCTCCATAGTCAAAAGCGGGCTCTATCGATACGCTGACATGACCGCGCTCGCGTGGCGCGCTCTCAGTGAAAACCCGGCTCTTGTCGAGCGGCTTCGCGATCGCTTCCCGCTCATCATTCTTGATGAGGCGCAGGACACCCATGGCGAACAGCTCCGGCTGCTGGAGCACGTTTTCAAGCAGGACGGGGCCGCTTTCCAACGCCTCGGGGACAGCAATCAAACCCTCTACGAGGACGATGGAGCTGCCCCGGCCTATTGGACGCCGGGTCCGGGTTGCATCCCTCTTGATACGAGCCGCAGGTTCGGCGCGGAGATCGCGGGCATTGCAAGCCGGCTGACAACACGTCAGGCTCAGACCATTGTGGGCTTGGGCATACGGCCCGCGACGCGGGTGCTGTTGCTGTTCGACGAGGGTACGATCGGCAGGGTTCTCGGAGCCTTTGCCGAAGAAGCTCGCGCGCTGTGGGGTGACGACTGCGACGCACGCGACGTTTGGGCGGTCGCATCGCGCCACAATCTGCCTGGCAAGAAGGGGGCTTGGCAGCCGAAGAGCTTGGTCGATTATCATCCCGCATATCCCAGCGAAGGCGGGTCTCGCGGGAAGACCAACCTCCTTTGCCGGCAGCTTCAAAAGGCTGCAATACACCATGCTGCCGGGCGCCCTCCCGCAGAGGTCGGCGAGATGCTCGCCGTCGGAATTTCCGGCTTGGCGCGCGCCCACGGCTGGAAAGCCGCTAATGATCGACCGATTACTGCGCACAATATCTGGGCGGCTCTAGCGCATCGTGACTTGGCCTTGCCGCGGGCAATTCGCCGATTGCTCCGGGACAATGTCCTTGCTGGCGACGCGGTGTGGGACGAGGCGGCATGGCTGACGTTCTTGAAACAATTGCTGCCGCTCTTCAGTCCTTGTCCGCAGGGTGCTGATGCGGAGATCGCGGATCTCTGCAGCTTCGTCGCCGAACAAAAGGCCGATCTTGCCGACCTCGAACGCCGCTCCACGAAGCAGGTGCAGTTTGGCGAGCTCAAATTGCGACTGGGATCGATCCATTCGGTAAAGGGTAAAACTGTAGACGGAATTCTCGTCGTCGAGAGCCAGATATGGAAGGGAAGTGAGCACTGCATCGACCTAACTACGGTGCTTCCCCGTGCTTTTGGCGTTACCGACCAGCCATTTAAAGGGGTGGAACTCACCGCCGCGACAAATGTCTTCGTGGGCGTGACCAGGCCGCGGGAGCTGCTTGGGCTCGCGCTACGGAAATCCGAAGCGACGCAGCTGGTAGGACCTGCTACGGACCAGGGGTGGAAAATCATCGATTTGGTCCCGCAGCCTGTGCTCTAAACTTCCAGCGACAGATCCACGTGCTGTCATCCGGCGAATCGGCCGCCCGTCACGCGACAGGAGGGGGGGGGGAACCGGCATGATCTACCCGCGACGGGCGCTCCAGAGGCGGCTCAACGAGCTCCGCGAAGTGCTCAATGGAGAGGCAGTCGATAAACTCGCTGGGCGTCTCAACCGGCCCGGCAAGGACCGTCTGGCAGCGATGTGGGAGGTGGTCGTCCTGCATGGCTTGTCGAAATGTGGCACCCTCCGCAACGAGGTGGCACTGGCCTCCGGGCGACGGCCCGATGTCGGTTTTTCGCAAGGGGCCCTGCGGTTCACCGCCGATGTGACTACGGTTTCTGACGAAGGGCTCGATAACGCCAATCCCTATCATGAGTTGAGCGATCTGATCGAAAAGGCCAAAAGGAAACTCAATCTCCCGATCGGCGGTCTCCATCTGGCTGTCAGGGCCAGACACGATCACACGAATCGAGGCACGCGCACGGTGCTGATGCTGCCGCCGCGCAGAAAATTGCATGAATTCGTCCACCGGACGATCATCCCGCAGCTGCGCGAGCAGATGGACGCAGGAAGGCAGGTGCTCCGTCTCGCCATCGATGACGGCGATATCGGTGTCGATGTTACGATCGATCCGGCAAAGTCGCCGTATAGCTCGGGCAGCTTCGCGGCCTATGACGTACCCAAGATCAAGGATCGTAATCCCCTCTATTATGCGCTCAAGGACAAGGCCGATCAGCTCCGAGGCGCAGATGGGCTCATCGGAGTGATTGTTGGGGATGGCGACTGCGCCGCGCTCTCAGGCTGTCCGGCGAGTTGGGACGCGGTGTCGAGCGGGCAGATCATCGCCGAGTTCTTCCGGCAATTCGCCTCGGTCGATTTCGTCCTGCTGCTAAGCGTTCGCGAGACAGGAGGCGGCTGGGGTAATATCGCGCCGCCGATGCGCCTAAACGATGCTAGCCTCCATGTGCGGAACAGGTGCGACGCCGGCCCAGCCTTGGCCAACTTGTTCCGCGCGATGGTCGAGTATTTCCCCAAGCCTGCGATGATGCCGGTCAATGCCGCCCTTCGGGCGCAGGAAGACGACTATCACCTCGGCCATCATGGAGGGTATGAGATGTCTGAGTCCAAGGTGCGGATCGGCCTGCGCGAGTTTACAGAGATTTTCGCGGGGCTGCGGACGCTTCAAGACAACGGTGCCAAGAATGTCGAGGCGGCACGCAAGTTCCCTCAGGAGCCGAACCGGGTGCAGGCGATCATCATGCGCAATCTGCTGGCGGGCCGCCTGCCAACGTCGATCGAGATCATCAAGACCGACGAGAATGACAATGACGACTGGGTCGAAATCCGTTTCAACGACATTGATCCCGCCATCGCGCCACTTCGATAGTGCAGGCGATGTTCGGTGTAGCGGCAAGCATGGGTAATGCGGAAATCTGGCTCCCTAGCCGGCAGCCCCGACACTGTTAATCATCTGGCGCGCACCGGATCAGGCGTTACGTGGACAGGGGAGGCGTGGCCGCCTAACGGGCCCTTTGGGCTGCCGGTGCGGGCGTCCGTTTTCGAATGCTGCTCCGATCCCCAGCCAGTGTAAACGGGCTAGTTCGGTAGCGCAGACGTCTAGCCCCGTCCACGCATGCGTGGTGCCGTTTTTTCCGTGATTTTTCCGTAAGAACGCGGGAACTCCTCAAGAGATCTCTGTAAGCCTTTGAAAAAGCTTGGAGCGGGTGAAGGGAATCGAACCCTCGTCGTAAGCTTGAAAAGGGGACGGCTGGCGATGCCGCCGGGTTCCGCGATGATCCCTGGCGGCCGCCCCGACGGTGTCGTCAGACCACCCGGAAGTTCTTGAACTGCCAGGGGTCGTCGGTGTCCACGTCCTCGGGGAAGAGGACGCCGCGGTCCTGCAGCGGGGTCCAGTCGCCATAGGTGCCGGCGACCTCGCCAAGGTAGGGCTCGGCGATGTCGAGGATGCGGCGGAAGTCCAGTTCCTCCGGCTCCACCACGCCGCGCGCCGGGTTCTCCAGCGCCCACACGAGGCCGCCCAGCACCGCCACGCAGACCTGCAGCGAGGTGGCGTTGTTGTAGGGCGCCAGGGTGCGCGCCTGGCGGATCGACAGGCGCGAGCCGTACCAGTAGATGCCCTTGGCGTGGCCCATGAGCAGCACGCCCAGCTCGTCGGTGCCGGCGACGATCTCTTCCATCATCAGCCGCTTGCTGTCCTGCATGTGCCAGTTCTTGCCGGCCAGTTCATGCACGCTGATCACGGCGTCGTCGCAGGGGTGATAGGCGTAGTGGACGGTCGGCCGGAAGGTCACCGCCGCGCCGTCGCGCACGGTGAAGAAGTCGGCGATGGAGATGGCTTCGTTGTGGGTGATGAGGAAGCCGTGGAACGGGCCTTCCTTGGGGGTCCAGGTGCGCACGCGGGTGGAGGCGCCGGGACGCATGAGGTAGATCGCCGCATCGCAGCCGAAGTCGTGGCGGCGGCCGTCGGCCGGCAGGGCCTTCTCGTGGGTGCCCCAGCCCAGTTCGGCCGGCTGGCAGCCCTCGCCGACGAAGCCGTCGATGGACCAGGTGTTGACGAACTCGCCCACCTTCTTGTGGACGTGACTGGCCTGGGTGTCGCGTTCGGCGATGTGGACCACCTTGACGCCCAGGTCGCGCATCAGCGCCCCCCAGCCGGCCCGGTCGGCGGGCGCCTCCACCGGGCGGCCGGTGTCGCGGGCGATGTCGAGCAGCGCCTGCTTGACGAAGTGGGTCACGAGGCCCGGATTGGCGCCGTGGGTGATGACGGCGGTGGGCGAGCCGGGGCCGTGGCCGTTGCGGCGCTGGGTCAGCGCGCTTTCGCGCAGGGCGTAGTTGGACCGCTGCGACGGCGTCAGCGACGTGTCGGTATAGCCGCCGGCCCAGGGCTCGATGCAGGTGTCGAGGTAGAGGGCGCCGCGCTCGCGGCACAGCTCCATCAGCGCCACGGACGACACGTCCACCGACAGGTTGAGCAGGAAGTCGCCGGCCGCCAGCAGCGGCTCCAGCACCGCACGATAATTGTCGCGGGTGACCGGCTCGATCACGAAACGGATGTCGTTGGCGCTGGCCACGTCGCGGCCGCGTTCCTCCGCCGTCACGATGGTGATGCGGCCGGGGTCCATGTCGACATGGCGCAGGATCAGGGGCAGGACGCCCTGACCGATGGAGCCGAAGCCGAGGATGACCAGACGGCCGGGAAACGTGACGTGCTTCATGCGATCCCCCTGTCGAACGGTGGCGCCCGCCGAATGCGGCGGAGGGACGGCCCGCGCCTGGGGCGGGCGGTGCGCTCTCGAATACGGGATCGCGCAGGGGGGTGCAAGATCGGCGTGGGCGATGTCTTAAATCGGTAACACGTGCCGACGCCGGTCAGCCGCCCGCGCTTTCCGGCCGCAGCCGCCCCAGCACCACCGCCGCCGCCGCCACGCCGGCGGTCCAGCGGGTTTCCAGGGCGTCGGCGGAGTAGTCGTAGAGCCGCGCCCCGCTCTCGGCGCCGGAGTGCCAGGCGATGTCGATGCGCTCCAGCCGCGGCCCCTGCGCCAGCCCGCGGGCCCGCCTGGCGGCGGCGGCGGAGGCGGCCTTGGCCGGCAGCAGGGCAAGCACGTCGCGCAGGGCGGCGCGCAGGGCCTCCTCGCGGTCGGCGGCGTCGCGCAGGTGGCGGGCGTGGTTGGCGAACAGGATCTCCTGCCGCCGCACGATGGCCTCGGTGATGCTGTGGAACGGGTGGCCGTGGGCGCTGAACGGGTCGATGGTGACGCACCAGCCGGCGATCTCCGGCTCCCGCAGCAGCACGTCGAGCGGCAGGTTGGAGGTCAGGCCGCCGTCGCCGAGGGTGCGGCCGTCGATCTCCACCGGCTTGAACTCGGGCACCATGGCGCAGCTGGCGGCGATGTGCTCGGCGGTGACGGGGGCGCGGGCGGTGTCGAACAGCACCTCACCGCCGGTTTCCAGGTCGACGGCCACGGCGGTGAAGCGGATGCCGCCGTCGTTCAGGCGCCCGAAGTCCACCAGCCGGGCGAGGCTGCGGCGCAGCGGCGTCAGGTCGTAGAGGCCGACGGTGCCCATGGGGGCGGCGATCATGCCGGGGATGGTCGGCACGTAGACCGCCGGGTTGCCGGCCAGCATTGACAGCGCCTGCCCCGCCGCCCGCGAGGCGGCGCCGGCCCACAGCGGCAGCGTCGCCTGGGCCCAGAACTCCTCCAGCGCGGCGATGCGCCGGTCCGGCGGGTTGCCGGCGATGAGGGCGCCGTTCACCGCCCCGATGGAGGAGCCGACGATGCGGTCGGGGTTCACGCCGCCGCGCAGCAGCCCGCAGCAGGCGCCGGCCTGGAAGGCGCCGAGGGCATTGCCGCCGCCGAGCACGAAGGCGACGGAGCGGTCGGAAGGGCTGGTGTCGGTCATCGTCTCTCGCCGGGTCTGTCGCGGGGCGGGGCACCTGCCCCGCCGGAAGACGCGGGGCGGGCCGTCGGCGTTGCCGCCGAACCGCCGCAGCGGGCAGGCGTTGGCACGGCAAGGGATCTTCCGCCGCACCCCAGCCAGAGGAGACGACCCATGGACGTCACCCGGATGATCGCCACCCACCCCGACGTGAACGGCAACGTCAACGCCGCCCTCGCCCGCGCCCTGGAGGAGATGGCGTCCTGCGCCCTGACCTGCACGGTCTGCGCCGACGCCTGCCTGGCCGAGGACATGGTGGCGGACCTGCGCCAGTGCATCCGCCTCAACCTCGACTGCGCCGACGTCTGCGCCGCCGCCGCCGCCCTGGCCGGCCGCCGCGCCGGCTCCAACGAGGCGGTCCTGCGCCTGATGCTGGAAACCTGCGCCGAGGCCTGCCGCCGCTGCGGCGAGGAATGCGGCCGTCATGCCGGCCACCACGAGCATTGCGCCGTGTGCAGCGAGGCCTGCCGCCGCTGCGAGGCCGCCTGCCGCGAGGCAGCCGCCTCCATAACGCCGTAACCGGAAAGGAGTCGCCATGGGGCGCAGCGCCTACGTCAACCGCATCGCCACGGCGGTGCCGCCGCACGAAGTCCACGGCAAGTTCCGCCGCTTCGCGCCGCAGCTGATCACCGACCCCCGCGCCCGCCGCCTGTTCGAGCGCATGGCGGAGCGGTCGGGCATCGAACGCCGCCATTCGGTGCTGGAGCCCCATGCCGACGACCGTGAACTGGAGGCCGGCGGTCGCTTTCCGCGCGGCGCCTTCCCCGCCACCAAGGCCCGCATGGCGCTGTGGGAGGACCACGCCCCGGCCCTGGCCGCCGCCGCCGTCGAGCGGCTGGCCCTCGGCCCCGACGAGCGCCCGACCCACATCATCGTCACCACCTGCACCGGCTTCCACGCCCCGGGCATCGACATCGACCTGATGCAGCGCCTCGGCCTGCCGGGCGATGTGGAGCGGACGGTGATCGGCTTCATGGGCTGCTACGCCGCCATCAACGGCCTGAAGACGGCGCACCACATCGTGCGGTCAGAGCCGCAGGCGCAGGTGCTGCTGGTCAACATAGAACTGTGCACCCTGCACATGCAGGAAACCGACGACCTGGAGGCCCTGCTGTCGTTCCTGCTGTTCGCCGACGGCTGTGCCGCCTCGCTCATCACCGCCCGGCCGCAGGGGCTGGAGATCACCGGCTTCCATGCCGCCGTGGTGCCCGACAGCGACAGCCACATCACCTGGCGCATCGGCGACGGCGGCTTCGACATGGTGCTGTCGGGCGAGGTGCCGACGGTGATCGGCCGCGGCCTGCCGGCGGTGATGGACGACCTGCGCCGCCGCTTCCCGCAGGAGGTGCGGCTGTGGGCGGTGCATCCCGGCGGCCGGTCGGTGCTGGATGCGGTGGAGCGCGGCCTCGACCTGCCGGCGGAGGCGCTGGCGGCATCGCGGGCGGTGCTGCGCGACTACGGCAACATGTCGTCGCCCACCGTCATGTTCGTGCTGCAGCGGCTGATGGCGGAGGCAGAGGCGGACGCGGAGGCGGAGGGCCGGGAGGATGCCGCCGACGGCCTCGCCATGGCCTTCGGCCCCGGCCTCACCGCCGAATGCATGGCCTTCCGCACGGTGCCCGGCCATGGCTGAGGCCCTGGCCGCCCGCGCCACGGCCCTGGAACTGATGGACACCGAGCAGGTGCCCTTCGCCGAGTTCGAGGAATGCCTGCGCCACCTGGCCGCCATCAACCGCTGGACCGGCGCCTACCGCCCCACCCTGCGCTGGCTCGACCGGCTGGTGCGCGAGCGGGGGGCGACTGCGGCGGCAGCGCCGCTGACGGTGCTCGACGTCGGCTTCGGCTATGGCGACATGCTGCGCCGCATCGCCGCCTGGGCGCGGCGCCGGGGGGTGGCGGTGCGGCTGATCGGCGTCGATCTCAACCCGTGGTCGGCGGAGGCGGCGGCGCGGGCGACCCCGGCCGGCCTGCCGATCCGCTGGGAGGTGGGTGACGTGTTCGGCTGGCAGCCGCAGGAGCCGGTGGACGTGGTCATCAGCGCCCTGTTCACCCACCACCTGCCGGACCCCGACCTCGTCCGCTTCCTGCGCTGGATGAGCCGTCGCGCCCGCTGCGGCTGGTTCGTCAACGACCTGCACCGCCACCCGCTGTCCTACCACACGGTGCGGGCGGCGGCGCGGCTGCTGCCGGTCAACCGCATGGTGCGCCACGATGCGCCGCTGTCGGTGGCGCGCGCCTTCACCCGCGACGACTGGCGCCGGCTGCTGGCCGAGGCGGAACTGCCGCCGGGCCGGCTGACGGTGGAATGGCGGTTTCCCTTCCGCTATGGCGTCGGGTGGCGGCGATGACGGCGCCCGATGTGCCCCCGGACGTTGTGGTGGTCGGCGGCGGTCCGGCCGGCAGCGCCGCCGCCATCCATCTCGCCTCCGCCGGGGTGCGGGTGACGCTGCTGGAGCGGACGCGGGCCGCCCACGACGTCGTCTGCGGCGAGTTCCTGTCGGCCGGGGCGCAGGCCCATCTGGCGGCGCTCGGGGTGGCGGTGGCGCCGCCGCTGGGGGCGCCGATCCGGCGGCTGCGGCTGATTCGCGGCACCCAGGAGGTGGAGGCGCGGCTGCCCTTCACCGCCCTCGGCCTGTCGCGCCGGGTGCTGGACGAACGCCTGCTGGAGCGGGCGCGGGCGGTGGGCGTGACGGTGCGGCGCGGCGTCACCGTGCGGGCGGTGGAGCCGGGGGCGGCGGTGCTGGCTGACGGCAGCCGGGTCACCGCTGGCGCCGTCTTCCTCGCCACCGGCAAGCACGACCTGCGCAGCCACCGCCGGCCGGCCGGCATCCACCCCGGTCTGGTCGGCCTCAAGATGCGGCTCGACGGCGGCGGCGACCGGCGGGAGCGGCGCGACGGCGGCGCCATCGACCTGCTGCTGTTCGATGGCGGCTATGCCGGCCATCAGCCGGTGGGGGCGGGGCAGGCGACCGTCTGCCTGCTCGTCACCGCCGACCGCTGGCGCCGGCTCGGCGCCTCGTGGCCGCGGCTGATGGCCGACCTCGCCCGCACCTCGCCCCGGTGGCGGGACCGGCTGGGGGCGGCACGGCCGCTGTGGCAGCGGCCGCTGGCGGTGGCGGGCCAGCCCTACGGCTTCCAGGCGGTTGCCGGGGATGCGGACGGGCCGCTCTACCGCATCGGCGATCAGGTGGCGGTGGTGCCGTCGTTCTGCGGCGAGGGCATCGCCCTGGCGCTGCACTCGGCGCGGCTGGCGGCCGACTGTTTCCTCGCCCACGGGGCCGACACCGCCCCCTACTACGCCGCCGCCGCCGAGGCCTTCGGGCGGGTGCGGCCGGCGGCCTGGGCGTCGCGGGCGCTGGAGCAGGCGGCGGTGACGGCGGCGGCGGTGCAGGCGGCGGCGCTGGCGCCCCGGCTGCTGACGGTTCTCGCCCGCTCCACCCGCCTCGCCTGAGGCGGCGGCGCCTGCTACCATGGCGGCGGCTGAGCCAACTGGGGCGGACCGCTGCTGCCATGATCCCCGACGACCCCGGCCGGCGCGTTCTGGCGCCGCGCCACCGCTATTATGCCGGCGCCATCGTGGCGGCCCTGGTCGGCATCTTCATCGCCGTCAACATCCCGAGCGTCCTCGGCCAGGCCGGCAGCCGCGCCAAGGCGCCCATCCGGGTCGGCGTCATGCATTCCCTCAGCGGCACCATGGCGGTCAGCGAGCGCGCCGTTGCCGATGCCACCCTGCACGCCATCGCCGAGCTGAACCGCGCCGGCGGTGTGCTCGGGCGGCCGGTGGAGGCCATCGTGGTGGACGGCGCCAGCGACTGGGACACCTTCGCCCGCGCCGCCGAGACGCTGATCGTCGAGCGCAAGGTCTCCGCCATCTTCGGCTGCTGGACCTCGGCCTGCCGCAAGACCGTGAAGCCGGTGTTCGAGAAGCACGACCAGGTGCTGTTCTACCCGGTGCAGTACGAGGGGTTGGAGCAGTCGCCCAACATCGTCTACACCGGCGCGGCGCCGAACCAGCAGATCATCCCGGCGACCAAGTGGGCGCTGGACAACCTGGGGCGCCGCATCTACCTCGTCGGCTCCGACTACGTGTTCCCGCGCACCGCCGGCGCCATCGTGCGGGCGCAGGTGGCGGCGCTGAACGGCGCGGTGGTGGGCGAGGCCTACCGCCCGCTCGGCGATACCGACTTTGCCGCCGTCGTCGCCGACATCAAGGCGGTGCGGCCGGACGTGGTGTTCAACACCATCAACGGCGACAGCAACATCGCCTTCTATCACGCCCTGCGCGATGCCGGCATCACGCCGGCCGACATCCCGGTCATGTCCTTCAGCCTGGCGGAGACCGAGGTGAAGGCCATCGGCCCGGCGCTGGTGCAGGGCGATTATGCCGCCCGCAACTACTTCCGCACCATCGACACGCCCGAGAACCGCGCCTTCCGCTCCGGCTTCCGGCCGCGTTACGGTGACGGTACCACCACCACGGCGCCCATGGAGGCGGCCTATTTCGGCGTCCGCCTGTGGGCGCAGGCGGTGACCGAGGCTGAGTCCGACCTGTTCCGCGACTACCGCGCCCGCCTGCTCGGCCAGTCGCTGAAGGCGCCGAGCGGCATCATCTACCTCGACCCCATCACCCAGCACACCTGGCGGCCGGTGCTGATCGGGCGGGTGCGCGGCGACGGCGACTTCGACATCGTGTGGTCGAGCGGCCGGCCGGTGCGGCCCATCCCGTACCCCGGCCTGCGCTCGCGGCCGGAGTGGCAGGAGTTTCTGGAAAGCCTCTACGACGGCTGGGGCGGCCAGTGGGCGGCGCCCGGCCCGCAGGCGGAGGGCGGCACATGAGCGGCGGCAGCGTCCGTTTCTCGCTGGCGGCCGAGATCGGCGCCATGTTCGTGCTGCTTGGCCTGCTGCCGCTGATGGTGGTGGGGTGGAGCTACTTCATGTCGGCGGAACGCCAGCTGCGGGCGGAGATCCAGCAGTCGCTGGCCGCCGTCGCCGACGCCAAGGTCGGCCGCATCGAGGCCTACGCCAACGACCGCCTGCGCGACGTGGTGGCGCTGTCGAGCATGCCGGCCATCGCCGATGCCATGACCGCCTTCGCCGCCGCCGGGGCCGATGCGCCCTCCGGCGGCGTTTCCGGCCCCGGCTGGCGGGCGGCGGCGGCCCAGTACGAGCCCATGCTGCGCCACCTGCGCGAAAGCCTCGGCGCCTATGACCTGTTCCTCATCGACCCGGATGGCGCCGTGGTGTTCACCGCCATCCGCGAGGCCGACCTCGGCACCAGCCTGATCACCGGCGATTACCGCGACACCACCCTCGCCAATGTCTTCGACCTCGCCCGCACCCTGCTGGAGCCGCACGTTTCCGACTTCACCTGGTATCCGCCGTCGAGCGACATCGCCAGCTTTTCCGCCGCCCCCATCCTGCGCGACGGGCGGGTGATCGGGGTGGTGGCGCTGCAGATCGACAAGGCCGACCTGTTCCGCATCGTCAGCGACTACTCCGCCCTCGGCTCCACCGGCGAGACGCTGGTGGCCGGCATGGCGCCGCGCGGCGACGGCATCGACCTCTACGGCCCGGTGCGCTTCCCCGAGGCGCTCGGCAGCCTGCGGCTGGCGCCGGAGGATGCCGCCGGGCGGCCGTTCCGCCTCGCCCTCGGCGGCAGCCGCGGGGTGGGGGAGATGGTGGACTACCGCGGCGAGGCGGTGCTGGCGGCGTGGCGCTACCTGCCGTCGTTCCGCTGGGGGCTGGTGGTGAAGGTGGACGTGGCCGAGCGCATGGCCCCCATCGACCGCCTGCGGCTCACCGGTCTGGCCGTGGTGGCGGTGGTGCTGGTGCTGATCGGCACCGTCTCCGTCCTCATGGCGCGCGCCATCACCTCGCCGGTGCGCGAGCTGGAAACGGCGACCCGCCGGCTGTCGCAGGGGGTGCTGGAGGAAGTGGAGCCGCACACCGGCGCCTGGGAACTGACCTCGCTGGCGCACGCCTTCAACGACATGGCGCGGCGCATCCACGTCTACCAGACCGGCCTGCGGCGGCTGGTGGACGAGCGCACGGCCGAACTGACCCGCGCCAAGGAACAGGCGGAGAGCGCCACCCGCGCCAAGACCGAGTTCCTGGCCATGATGAGCCACGAGCTGCGCACGCCGCTCAACGGCATGCTCGGCATGGCGGAACTGCTGCGCCCGCGCGTCGCGGCGGACCCCGAGGCGGCGCGCTGCCTGCACACCATCCAGGTTTCGGGCGCGGCGCTGACCGACCTGCTGAACGACGTGCTCGACATCACCCGCATCGAAGCCGGCAAGCTGGACTTCGCCGATCGCGCCTTCGCCCCGGCGGCGCTGGTGGAGGCGCTGGAAGCCCTGCTGCGGCCGACCGCCGAGGCCAAGGGCCTGGACCTGCGGGTGAGCGTCGCGGCCGACGTGCCGGCGGCGGTGTCGGGCGATCCGGCGCGGCTGCGGCAGGTGCTGCTCAACCTGCTCGGCAATGCGGTGAAGTTCACGGCGGCGGGGGAGGTGTCGCTGACGGTGACGGCACCGGCGGCCGACCGCCTGCACTTCGCCGTCGCCGATACCGGCCCCGGCCTGCCTGCCCACGGCCGCGACCGCCTGTTCCAGCCGTTCAGCCAGCTGGAGGCCGGCGTGCGCCACGGCGGCGCCGGGTTGGGCCTTGCCATCTCGCGCCGGCTGGTGGAGGGCATGGGCGGCACCATCGCCTGCACCAGCGAGCCGGGGCAGGGGGCGTTGTTCACCGTCGACCTGCCGGTGCGGCCGGCGGTCGGCGTGCCGGCCGGCGGCGAGGCGGAGGGCGAGGCGGCGGCCACGGCCGTCCCCCTGCTGCTGCTGGCGGTGCTGGTGGTGGAGGACGACCCGGTGAACCGGCAGGTGCTGGGCGGCCTGCTGGCCCGCGACGGCCATCGCGTCGCCACGGCGGAAACCGGCGCCGCCGCCCTGGAGGCGGTGGGCCGGCAGCGCTTCGATGTGGTGCTGTGCGACCTGCGCCTGCCGGACATGGCGGGGACGGAGGTGGCGCGGCGCGTGGTCGCCGCCGGCGGTCCGCCGGTGATCGCCGCCACCGCCAACCTGATGCCTGAGGACCGCGCCCCCTGCGCCGCCGCCGCCACCCG
>NZ_BAAAEP010000059.1:0-25984 GCF_039523075.1 Caenispirillum bisanense | reverse complement strand
AGCCCGGCCGCCAGGGCGGCGGCCAGGGCGGCGGCGGCGGCCTTGGCGGCCTCGCGCTCCATCTCGGCGGCCATTTCGGCCATCAGTTCTTCCTCGGTGGCGGCGCGCTTGCCGCTGGCCTGGGCGGCCTCCACCTCGGCCAGCAGTTCGGCGGCGACCGGGAAGCCGCCGGCCGACAGCAGCGGACCACCGGCGGCCGGTTCGGGCTCCGGCGCCGGCGGGGCGGTGGCCGGGCGGGCGGCGCCTTCCAGGCGGCCTTCGGCGGCGGCGTTCAGCTGGGTCTTGAGATCCTCGTCGGTGCCTTCGGGCTCCTGCTCGGTGCGCTCCAGGTGGTTGAGGATTTCCTTGATGCGGTCGATGGAGGCCAGGATCAGCGTCACCGCCGCCGGCGTCACTTCCAGTTCGCCGTCGCGGAACTTGCCGAGCACGTTCTCGGCGGCGTGCGCCAGGCTTTCCAGCCGCGGCAGGCCGAGGAAGCCGCAGGTGCCCTTGATGGTGTGGACGAGGCGGAAGATGTTGGAGAGGATGTCCCGGTCGTTGGGGTTCTGCTCCAGGTTGACCAGCTCCACGTCCAGCGTGGCGAGGCTTTCCGAGGTCTCCGTCAGGAATTCACTGAGCAGGTCGTCCATCATCTCTCTCCCGTTGCGCGGCGGTCTTCGGATCGCCGCCCGGCACCCTGGGCCTCACCGCCCCGCCCGCCGGCATCCGTGCCGCACGGGCTTGCAGCCGCCGGCCTTCTGGACGCAGGCGGACTGGGCGCAGCCTCATCGTTTCGGAGGTCACGCTACCACTTCTCGGCAAGTCATAGAAGGACTCATTGCGCACTTCGGGGTAGTCACGGGCCCGCAAAATCAGTCCTGCGGGAGTATCGCGGCGGCCGTGCTACCGGAAGCTTCAACTGTAAACAGAACCTTTCCGCCGAGCCGGCGCGTCAAGGTTCCGGCAAGCCATGCCTGTACCGTGCGGGCGCCCAGTCCGACCGCCGATCCGTCCAGAATCGCCGGCAGGTCCGCCTCCGCCCGGGTGCCCCGTCCGGTACTGGCGGCGGCGAGGCGCAGGCCGTCCGCCTCCGCCTCGGCGGTCACCGCCAGGGTGGTCGGCGCCACGGTGGCATCCAGCGCCACCAGACAAAGGTTGAGCAGCAGCCGCAGCCGGTCCGGCCCCAGCGCCGCCAGCCGGTCGCGGTCGGGCAGCGCCAGGGTGCAGCGCGGCCCGGCCTAGGCGGCCAGCTGGCGCGGCAGGTCGCCCGGCTCCACCGCCCCGGCCATGCCGAAGGCGCCGCGCAGGGTGCGCAGCTTCACCGCCGCGCCGGCGGCGCTGGACGACAGCAGCTCCAGCGCCTCGGCATCCACCATGGCGGGGTCGCCGCCCATCAGTTCCGCCCCGTTGGCGACCGCCCCCACCGGCCCGGCCATGTCGTGGCACAGGCGGGTGGCGATCAGCGCCGCCAGCTCCAGCGGATCGATGGTTCCGGCAGGATCGTCACTCATTTTACCAACCCCCCTCCCGATGGTGACGTTGCCCCTTACATGAAGGGAATGGACCCGGTCCACGAGGGTAACGCCGTCGCCGGTCGGGTCAAGGAATCGAGGAGAAACGGCATGTTCACCGACTTTGTTCCGGGAGTCTTCGTCGTCCACCCCGGCGAGCCGGAGTGGGGCATCGGCCAGGTGCAGTCCGCCGTCGGGGTGCGGGTGACGGTGAATTTCGAGAACGCCGGCAAGCGCACCATCAACACCGGCGTGGTCGACCTGCGGGTGGTGACCGAGGACGAGGCCGTGCTGCCGCACCATTGATGCCGGCACCTGCGCCGTTCGAACGGTGAGCCGCAGCCGCCCCAGGGGCGTTGCCAGCACACCGGAGACTGCTGTGGAGGGCCTGCCATGCCGGGCGAGATCGTCGACCTCACTGCCGTGCGCCTGCAGCGCCACCTGATGACGTTGCACCAGCGTAACGATGCTCTGCAGGCCCTCGCCCAGGGGCAGGTAGACGCCTGCCGCGCCGCCGAG
The DNA here is from genome assembly GCF_039523075.1 of Caenispirillum bisanense. NCBI lineage: Bacteria > Pseudomonadati > Pseudomonadota > Alphaproteobacteria > Rhodospirillales > Novispirillaceae > Caenispirillum > Caenispirillum bisanense. The sequence goes on along the minus strand of NZ_BAAAEP010000059.1, from coordinate 23,975 downwards.
GCGCAGTTGCAGGAGTTGCAGGACAACCTGCGCGGCTTCGCCTCCCGCCTGGACCAGCACCGCCACCGCTGCCTTGGCGCCGCCCGCCGGCTGCGCCGCAGCGTCGAGGCGCTGGAGAGCGGCGACATCGACCGCATGATCGCCGCCCGCGACGACCTGCTGCGCCACATGGACCGCCGCCTGCATCCGTAGGCGGCCCTTCCCGCCGACGCGGAACCTTTGTTACAAGGGCGGATCAAACAGTTCCTGCCGAGGATCCGTCCATGACCGCCAGCGAGCGGACCATCACCCTCTTCCGCGCCGACGTCGCGGAAAGCCGCCACCCCATGATGGGCGTCGTCTGCACCCCCGACGGCAGCGTCGTGCGGGCCTGGGGCGACGACCCCGATGCCGTGGTCTTCCCGCGCTCCGCCCTCAAGCCGCTGCAAGCCCTGCCGCTGGTGGAAAGCGGCGCCGCCGATGCCTTCGCCGTGACGGACGAGGAACTGGCGCTCGCCTGCGCCTCCCACAACGGCTTGCCCATGCATGTGGAGCGGGTGGCGGCGTGGCTGGCGCGCATCGGCTGCACGGTCGACGATCTGGAATGCGGCGCCCACGCCCCCTATGACGCCGCCGCCACCCGGGCCATCCACGCGGCCCATGCGGAGCCGAGCGCCCTGCACAACAACTGCTCCGGCAAGCACACCGGCATGCTGACGGTGTGCCGCCACCTCGGCCTGCCGACGCAAGGCTATTCCCGCGCCGACCACCCGCTGCAGCAGCGCATCCTGACCACCTATGCCGAGACCACCGGCACCCCGGAAAGCGCCATGCCGGTGGGGATCGACGGCTGCTCCCTGCCCGCCGCCGCCATGCCGCTGCGCGGGCTCGCCACCGCCATGGCCCGCTTCGCCGCCCCGGACGGGCACTTCCCGCCGGGCCGGGCGGAGGCCGCCCGCCGCCTCTGCCGCGCCTGGGCCGCCCACCCGGAGCTGGTGGCCGGGCCGCAGACCTTCAACACCGATGCCATGGTGCTCACCGGCGGCCGGGTGCTGCTGAAGCGCGGCGCCCAGGGCGTCTACGGCGGCTGCATCCCCGATACCGGCATCGGCTTCGCCATCAAGGCGGAAAGCGGCAGTTCGGTCGCCGCCGATGCCATGACGGCGGTGGTGATGCGGGCGCTGAAGCTGGTGGACGATGCCACCTGGCAGGCGCTCACCGACCTGCCCTACTTCCGCGAAACCAGCTGGCGCGGCCTGCCCGCCGGCACCTATCGTCCGGAAGGCGGCTGGCCCGCCTGATCCCGGTGCAAGTTGCCAAAAACAGCGAACCCCGCCGTAAGGGCGGGGTTCGCGTTTCCATCACGGCAGAGGCGCGGCCGTTACCAAGCCGTCACCACCGAGGCGCCGAAGCGGTCGGCGATGAACTGCTTCACCTCCGGCGAGTGGTAGGCCTTCACCAGCTTGGCCACCCACTCGGCGTCCTTGTCCGCCTCGCGCACGGCGATGACGTTGGCGTAAGGGCTTTCGGCGCTCTCGATGAAGATGGCGTCCTTCTTCGGGTCGAGGCCGGCGCTCATGGCGTAGTTGGTGTTCACCGCCGCCACCGCCACGTCGTCCAGCGAGCGCGGCAGCTGCGCCGCGTCCAGTTCCTGGAAGCGGACCTTCTTCGGGTTCTCCGCCACGTCCAGCGGCGTCGCCGTCAGGCCGGCGCCGTCGGTGAGCGTGACCAGACCGGCCGACTGCACCAGCAGCAGGGCGCGGCCGCCGTTGGTCGGGTCGTTGGGGATGGCGACGGTGGCGCCCTCGGCCAGCTCCTTCAGGTCGCCGATCTTCTTCGAGTACAGGCCCATGGGGAAGATCACCGTCTTCGCCACGCTGACGATCTTGTAGCCGCGGTCGCGGATCTGGTTGTCCAGGTACGGCTGGTGCTGGAACGAGTTGACGTGCAGGTCGCCGTCGTTCAGCGCCGCGTTGGGCAGCACGTAGTCGGAGAACTCGATGACCTGCAGGTCGAGGCCGTCCTTGGCCGCCACCGCCTTCACCTGTTCCATGATCTCGGCGTGCGGGCCGCCGGTGACGCCGACCTTGAGGGTTTCGGCAGCGGCGGCCGACACCGCCAGGGCAGCGGCCACGACGCCAGCCGCCACGGTCTTGAGGGTACGCGAAACCATCAGGCCTTCTCCTTGGAGATGTTGCGCTTGTTGAGCTTGCGGGCGAGCAGGTCGCCCGAGGTCTGCACGGCCTGCACCAGCACGATCAGCACCACCACCACCGCCAGCATCACCTCCGGCTGGAAGCGCTGGTAGCCGTAGCGGATGCCGAGGTCGCCGAGGCCGCCGCCGCCGACCGCGCCGGCCATGGCGGAATAGCCGATCAGGCTGACCAGGGTGATGGTCAGGCTGGCCACGATGCCCGGCCACGCTTCCGGCAGCAGCACCTTGGCGATGATCTGGTAGGGGGAGGCGCCCATGGCCTGGGCGGCCTCGATCAGCCCGTGGTCGACCTCGCGCAGCGAGGTTTCCACCAGCCGGGCGGCGAAGGGAATGGCGGCGATGCTCAGCGGCACGATGGCGGCGGCGGTGCCGATGGAGGTGCCGACGATCATGCGCGTCAGCGGGATGATCGCCACCATCAGGATGATGAAGGGGGTGGAGCGGGTGGCGTTGACGATCGCCCCCAGCACCCGGTTGACCGCCAGGTTCTGCAGGATGTGGCCGCGCGCCGTGGTCACCAGGATGACCCCGAGCGGGATGCCGACGATGGCGGCAAGGGCGCCGGAAACGGCCACCATCACCGCGGTTTCCTTCAGCGCATCAAGCAGCAGCGCGACGAGTTGCGGCGACATGACCGACGATCTCCCCTTTCAGGCCGTGGGCGGACAGGTATTCCAGGGCCGGCGCCAGCGTCTCGGCGGCGTTCAGCACCTCGACGGTCAGCACGCCGTGGGGCTTGTCCTGGATGTAGTCGATGGAGCCGTGCAGGATGTTGGCCTGCAGGCCCTTGCCGGCGATCAGTTCCCCCAGCACCGGGGTGTTGGCGGCCGGGCCGGTGAAGGTGATGCGCAGCAGCGGGTTGGTGTCGGCGCCCGGAGCCGCCGCCAGCCGCGCTGCCACCGGCGCCGGCAGGTCGTGGTTCAGCAGGTCGCCGACGAAGCTCTGCGCCACCTCCGACCGCGGGGCGGTGAAGACGTCGAACACCGGCCCCTGCTCGACGATGCGCCCGGCGTCGAGCACCACCACCGTGTCGGCAATCTCCTTCACCACCGCCATCTCATGGGTGATGAGCACGATGGTGAGGCCGAGGCGGCGGTTGATGTCCTTCAGCAGCGCCAGGATCGACTGGGTGGTTTCCGGGTCGAGCGCGCTGGTCGCCTCGTCGCACAGCAGCACCGACGGGTCGCCGGCCAGGGCGCGGGCGATGCCGACGCGCTGCTTCTGGCCGCCCGACAGCTGCGCCGGGTAGCGGTCGCGCTTGTCGGTCAGGCCGACGATGTCGAGCAGCGGCTCCACCGCCTTGCGGATGTCCTCGCGCGAGCGGCCGGCGATTTCCAGCGGGAAGGCGACGTTGTCATAGACCGTGCGGCTGGACAGCAGGTTGAAGTGCTGGAACACCATGCCGATGCGGTGCCGCGCCTTGCGCAGGGCGGCGTCGGACAGGGCGGTCATCTCCTGCCCGTCGACGACCACGCTGCCAGAGGTCGGGCGCTCCAGCATGTTGATGCAACGCACCAGCGTCGACTTGCCGGCGCCGGAGCGGCCGATGATGCCGAAGATCTCGCCGCGGTCGACGGTCAGCGAGATGCCGTCGAGCACGGTGGAAGGCCCCGCCTTGGACGGGAACACCTTCACGATGTCGGTCAGCCGGATGACCGGCTGCGACCCTGCCTGAGGGGAGGGGTGGGACACGTCTGCCTACTCCTGGGGCGACCACGGCGGCCCCATGGCCCGCCGGCATGGCGGCGGCACGGGGCGGCGGCGGTCGTGATCGGGAACTGCGAAGGGCGACCGGGAACGATCAGGCCGGCATTCGGCACGGACACGACGGGCGCAGGGCGGCAGCGAAGGCGGCGGTGCGGGTCATGGGCGGTTCCTTTCCACCTGGTGGTGAGAGAACCACGAACGTCGTGTCGTGGCGCTTTAGCGGTTGGTGACGCGGCGCAAGCTGCTCTCGTCAAATTGCCGCGGGGCCGGTCTCGCCCGACCCAGGCGTTGCCGCCATAGATTGGGCATGGCGGCGCCGATGTCAACAATTCCACCTATGCGAATATGGAATACGCGCCAATACACGCGCTTTCCGCTGTTAAATTATCCTCAGGCCTTGTGCAGCAGGTTGAGGGTCATGGGGCGGGTGACGCGCTCGTAGAAGGCGCGCGACAGCAGCACGCCGCCGCCGCTGGCGCTGGTGCCGGTCCATACCAGGTTGCCGTCGAGCACGCCGCACTGGTTCTGGAACACCGCCCCCACCCGCAGGCCGTGGGCGATGCGGGCCGCTTCCCGCGCGTCCTGGGTCCACAGGGCAGCGGAACGGCCATAGGCGCCGTCGTTGATGAGCGACGCCGCTTCCTCGTCGGAGCCGACGCGCACCACCGTCACCACCGGGCCAGGGGTGGGTTCCTCCAGCAGGTCGAGGCCGGCGGCCGGGGCATCGCCCAGCACCACCACCCGCGGCGCCACGTAAAGCCCGGCACCGTCGTCGCGCAGGAACAGGGCCGGGTCCACCGCCTCGGTGGCGCCGCGGGTGGTGGCCTGCAGCAGGCGCTGGCGCAGGGTGACCGCCTCGCTCAGCCGCGCCACCGGGCCGAGGGTCGTATCGGGCTTCAGCGGACTGCCGAGCACCAGCGCGCGGGCGGCATCCCCCAGCATGTCCACCAGCGGATCGTGGGCCTCGGCATGGACGTAGAGGCGCTTCACCGCGCCATAGCCGCGCCCGGCATCGCGGAAGGCGGCGCCGGCGATGGCGGGCGGCGCCGCCGGCAGGGTGGGGTCGCGGGGGGCAAAGGCGGCATCCAGCCCGGCGCCGACGATCTCGATGGGGCGGCTGCGGGCCGACACCGCCGCCACCAGCCAGCGGGTCATGTCCGGCTCGCCGGCGTGGATCACCATGTCCACCTCCACCGCGCCGGCGACGCGGGCGGCATCGGCCTCGGACAGGTGGAGGGTCTGCACCACGTCCTTGGGCAGGCCGGATTCGCGGAAGGCCTTGGCGATCACCTCCGCCGCCAGCGGGGCCTGCGGGCTCGGCCGCACCACCAGGGCATTGCCGGCCAGCAGCGCCGGCAGCATGACGGTCAGCGCCACCAGCCACGGCTGCGCCCACGGCAGGGTGACGAAGACGACGCCATGGGGGACCCGGCGGACGAATCGCTCCACCCCCGGTTCCTCCGGCCCGTGGATGTCGGCCAGGGCATGGGGGCCGAGGCCCATCATGGTGCGGGCCAGATCCTCGGCATCGCGCAGTTCCTGCTCCGCCTGGGCGAGCGGCGTGCCCACCTGCCAGGCGAGGCTTTCGGCGATGCGGGCATAGCCGCCCTTCACCCGGTCCAGTAGCCGCGCCGCCACCGCCACCCGCTCGGTCACCGACTCGCGCCCCCAGCGGTCGCAGGCGAGGCGGGCGAGGGTCAGCGCCTCGGCAATCTGCTGCTCGTCGGCCAGCGGCCGCTCGATGTAGACGGAGCCATCGACGGGGGAGACGACGGACAGGGTGGTCAGGGGTTCGGCGGTCATCGGTGGTGCGGGCTCCCTCCCAGCGGCGCGTGAGGCGGATCACACCATGAACGGGCGGCGCGGTTCAATGCTCCGCGTGACGGACGGTGCGGGAATTGCCCACCGGCCCCGGCGCCGGGCTCAGGCCGGCGAGGCCGGGGCCGCCGGGCGCCGCGCCCGCGCCGCGATCACGGCGGCAGCGGCCAGCAGCAGCGCCGCCGAGGCGGTCAGCACGACCATGAAGGCGGTGTCGAAGGCACCATGCGCCAGGGCGACCAGTCCCGTCGCCATGGCCTCCGGCGCCGTTTCGGCGATGATCAGGGCGGCATCGATGCCGTCCCGCGCCGCCTCCGGCACCGCCAGGGCGGCCGGCGGATCGAAGGTCGCGGTGTAGATCGCCGACAGCAGGCTGCCGAACACGGCGATGCCGAGCAATCCGCCCATCTCGTAAGACACTTCCTCCACCGACGCCACCAGCCCCGCCTTTTCCGCCGGAGCGTTGAGCAGCATGGCGCTGGACGCCGCCGTCATCACGCCGCCGATGGCGACGCCGATGACCGCGAAGGTGACGATCTGCACCGCCAGCCCCGCCTGATGACCGATCAGGTAGCCGAACACGCCAACGCCCGCCAGGGCCAGGGCCGCCCACAGCACGCGCTCGGTCCCCAGGCGCGGCAGAACCACGCCGGTCAGGGGCCCGGCGACGAAGGCCGCCAGCGGAAGGGGCAGGATGGCAAACCCGGCCTGGAGGGGCGACAGGCCGGCGACCAGCTGCATCCGCTGGCTGACCACCAGTTCCATGCCCATGAGCGCGCCGGAGGCCACCAGGGCGCCGATCACCCCGGCGGTGAACACACGGTTGGCGAACAGGCCGAGGTCCAGCATCGGCACCTCCGACCGCTGCTGCCGCCGCACGAAGACGAGGCCGGCGGCAACGCCCACCCCCAGGGCAGCCATCGCCAGCGGCAGCGACGGCGACGGCTTGCTGGCTTCCTTGATGGCGAGCGTGATCCCCACCAGGGCGACCATGATCTGCACCGCCGCGACCAGATCGAACCGCCGCGTCGGGTCGCCCTTTCCGGCCGGGATGATCAGCCCGCCGACCACCAGCGCCACCGCCACCACCGGCAGGTTGATCAGGAACACCGATCCCCACCAGAAGGACTCCAGCAGCACGCCACCGATCACCGGCCCCAGCGCCGCCCCGCCGGAGGCGATGGCCGCCCACACGCCGATGGCGACGGAGCGGTCGCGCGGGTCCTCGAACACATGGCGGATGATGGCGAGCGTCGCCGGCATCATCATGGCGGCGCCGATGCCCAGCACCGCCCGGCTGGCGATGAGGATCGCCGGCGTGGGCGAGAAGGCCGCCGCCAGCGATGCCAGCCCGAACACCACCAGCCCGGCGATGAAGAACCGCTTGTGCCCGAAACGGTCCCCCAGCGCCCCCATGGTCGGCAACAGACCGGCCACCGCCAGGGCATAGGCGCTGACGATCCACAGCTTCTGGGTGCTGGAGGCGTGCAGGTCGTGGGTCAGGCTCGGCAGGGCCAGATAAAGCACGGTCATGTCGACGACGATGAGCAGCAGCCCGCTCGACACGACAGCCAGGACAAGCCAGGGGAGATACGGATAGGGTCTGGTCATTTCGGGTCTTCAGGGGTTGCCAGGGTGCGGAACGGCACCGTCGCCCTATATAAATACATACGTATTGAATTGAAAGAGGTGGGAATGGGCCGCAGGAAGACAATCGATCCGGAAGCACTGCTGGACGTGGCGGAGGAGATCGTCACCACGCAAGGGGCGGCGGCGCTGACCATCGACGCCCTCGCCAAGGCTGCCGGCATCACCAAGGGCGGCGTGCAGTACAGCTTCGGCACCAAGCAGGCCCTGCTGGACGCCATGTTCAAACGGTGGGGGCAGAGCTACGACCGGCAGTTCGAGCGCATCGCCGGCGCCGATCCCGATCCGGTGACGGCGGTACGGGCGCATGTGGAGGCGACCCGGCAATCCGACGACGCCTCCAACGCCAAGGCGGCCAGCCTCATGGCGGTGCTGCTGCAGACGCCGGAGCATCTCGACTCCACCCGCCGCTGGTACCGCGAGCGGCTGGCCGGCCTCGACCCCACCACCGAGGAAGGGCGCCGCGCCCGGCTGGCCTTCTTCGCCACCGAAGGCGCCTTCACCCTGCGCTTCTTCGGCCTCATGGACATTGACGAGGCGGAATGGGCGTCGATCCTGGCCGACATCTCCGCCACCCTGGACTGACCCGGCGGCACGCGCCCCGCCCTTCCCCCTTCCTCCCGCCGCCCCGGTGCCTGTATAACCGCCGCCATGCAGCCCGATCCCAGAAGCGTCCTGCGCAGCGTCTTCGGCTACGACTCCTTCCGCGGCATGCAGGAAGACGTCATCCGCCACGTCATCGGCGGCGGTGACGCCCTGGTCATCATGCCGACCGGCGGCGGCAAGTCGCTGTGCTACCAGATCCCCGGCCTCGTGCGGCCCGGCGTGGCGGTGGTGGTGTCGCCGCTCATCGCCCTCATGCAGGATCAGGTGGAGGCGCTGAAGCAGCTTGGCGTCAAGGCGGCGGCGCTCAACTCCACCCTCGACCGCTTCGAGCAGCAGGAGGTGGAGCGGCAGATGCGGGCCGGCGAGATCGACCTCGTCTACATCGCCCCGGAACGGCTGATGGGCGAAGGCTGCCTCGCCAACCTCGCCCACGTCGACCTCGCCCTGTTCGCCATCGACGAGGCGCACTGCGTCAGCCAGTGGGGCCACGACTTCCGGCCCGAGTACCTGCAGCTGCGCGCCCTGCACGACCGCTTTCCGCACGTGCCGCGCATTGCCCTCACCGCCACCGCCGACGGCCCGACGCGGAAGGAGATCGTCGAGCGGCTGGCGCTGCAGGACGGCCGCCAGTTCATCGCCGGCTTCGACCGCCCCAACATCCGCTATCACGTCCGCGCCAAGACCAACGCCAAGACCCAGCTGCTCGACTTCATCAGGCGCGAGCACGCCGGCGACAGCGGCATCGTCTACTGCATGTCGCGGGCGAAGGTGGAGGAAACGGCGCAGTGGCTGTCGAGCGAAGGCTTCACCGCCCTGCCCTATCACGCCGGCCTGCCGAAGGAGGTGCGGTTCGAGAACCAGGACCGCTTCCTGAAGGAAGAAGGCCTCATCGTCTGCGCCACCATCGCCTTCGGCATGGGCATCGACAAGCCGGACGTGCGCTTCGTCGCCCACCTGGACCTGCCGAAAAGCCTGGAGGCCTATTACCAGGAAACCGGGCGCGCCGGGCGCGACGGCCTGGCCTCCAACGCCTGGATGGTGTTCGGCATGCAGGACGTGGCGCGCCTGCACCAGATGATCGACGGCTCGGAAAGCGGCGAGGAACAGAAGCGCATCGAGCGCCGCAAGGTCGACGCCCTGCTCGCCTACGCCGAGACGGCCAAATGCCGCCGTCAGGTGCTGCTGGAGTACTTCGGCGATACCTGCGAGCCCTGCGGCAACTGCGACACCTGCCTCGACCCGCCGGAGACCTACGACGCCACCGAGGTGGTGCGCAAGGCGCTGTCCGCCGTCTACCGCACCGGCCAGCGGTTCGGCGCCGTGCATGTGATCGACGTGCTGATGGGCACCCTGACCGATAAGGTGAAGCAGTTCGGCCACGACACCACCACCACCTTCGGCATCGGCACCGAGTTCGGCAAGGAGCAGTGGCGCACCGTCTTCCGCCAGATGATCGCCTACGGTCTGGTGCGGTCGGATGCCGATGCCCACGGTGCCCTGGTGCTCACCGACCGCTGCCGGCCGGTGCTGCGCGGCGAGGAAACGGTGATCCTGCGCAAGGACCGCGGCAAGGGGGATCGCCGCGCCGACCGCAAGCCGCGGCCGCAGCTGACCGACCCGGCCGACGACAAGCTGTTCCAGGCCCTGCGCGCCAAGCGCATGGAACTGGCCCGCGCGCAGGGCGTGCCGCCCTACGTCATCTTCCACGACGCGACGCTGATGGCCATCGCCCGCGCCCGGCCCATGGACATGGACGACCTGGCCGACATCGAAGGCGTCGGCGCGTCGAAGCTCGCCCGTTACGGCGAGGACATCATCCAGGTGGTGGTGGACGAAAGCTGAGGCGCCGGCGCCGGCGCCTCAGGAGCGCACGCGCCGGGGCGCGTCAGGAACGCACGCGCCGGGGCGCGTCAGGAACGCACGCGCCGGGGCGCGTCAGGAACGCACGTCCAGCGGCACGCAGTCGTAGCGGCTGAAGGTGCGGCCATCCATCTCGAAGGTGCCGAGCGGCTGCGGCAGGCGGCCAAAGGCGGCGCAGTACCCGGCGGCCTGGGCATCGGCCTCGGCACCGCCGTAGATCACCGTGTAGGGCGACGGGCTGCCGCCCTCCGGCAGGGCGGTGGCGACACCGGGGCCGCTGCCGCCGGCGCAGGCCGTCAGCCCTGCCAGGGCCAGCGCCATCATCACCGCCCGCACCGTCGCCCGATCCGCCCGCATCGCCGTTTCCCCCTGGCAGGTATCCCCTCTGGCAGCGGACCATGCCACAGGGTCGCCGGCTTGACCAGGGTCACCAGGGCGACGGCTCGAACACCCGCCGCCACGGCGGATCGTTGCGGCACAGATCCCACACCCGCGGACCGATCTCCGCCTCCATCGCCTTCAGCCCCTCCAGCAGCACGGCGCGGAAGCGCATGGCGGTGGCCTCGATGGGCGGCTCGTAGATCCACCACGCCAGGAAGTCGGCAAAGACGTCGCGCGCCGTCTCCGGCGCCAGGCCGGAAAACGGCAGCACCGCCGGCAACCAGGTTTCCGGGTCTTCCGGCACGAAGGCCGCCGCCGGCCCGGCGACGCGCGGATCGCCGTGGTAGGCGCGCAGGAAGTTGCGGTAGGCGGCATAGAGCGCATACTGCGTCAGCGCCGCCCCCTCGCCACCGCGCTGCCCGGCGGCGCGGTAGCCCAGGTTGAAGGCCCAGCGGGCGTCATAGCGCAGCTTGGCCGGCGTCGGGTTGACCAGCGGCACGACGGAGGACGGCGGGGACGGTTCGCTCATCGGCTCGGCAGACAGTGGCACGGGCGATCACCCTACCGCCGCGACTCCATCGGCGGCATTCCCCGGAAGCCGCACCCCCTACCCCGGACGATCACCCTCGCCGCCGCCCGCCTGCCTGCGGTAAGGTGGCGGCAGGAGGACCAGACCATGTCAGCGCCCCTCACGGGCAAGGCCGCCGCCTGGCTGCGCCAGGCCCGCCACGATCTCGACCATGCCGCCGTCGCCTGCGGGCACGCGGCCTGGGACTGGGCTGCCTATGCGGCGCAGCAGGCGGCCGAGAAGGCGCTGAAGGCCCTCGTCCTCGCCGCCGGGGAACGGCCGGAGTTCACCCACGACCTGCTGGTCCTGGCGCGGCAGGCCCGCGCCCTCGGCCTGCTGGATGCTGGCGCCGACCTTGGTGACCTGGGCGAACTGACGGCGTTCAACACCCTGTCGCGCTATCCCACCGGCGATGCCCTGTCGGCGCCCTACGAGATGCTGAGCAAGGCCCAGGCCGACCGCGCCGTCGCCACCGCGCAGGCCGTGCTGGCGGCGGTGACGGCGGTGCTGGGGGCCGGCGATGAATAGGGTGGTCGCCGCCCGGGGCCGGCGGCGGGCGGACCTGATCGCCCGCCTGCGCCAGCGGCTGGCGGAGCGGCCGCCGGCCGGGGTGGCGGCGGTGGTGCTGTTCGGCTCCGTCGCCCGCAACGACTTCGACGGCTTCTCCGACATCGACCTGCTGGTGATCGGCCGCGACAGCCTGGACCGCGCCCTGTTCGACGACCTCGGCCGCGGCGTCGACGTGCTGGCGGTTCCGCCGGCCCAGGCGGCGACTCCCGCTGGAGCGGTGGCCGAGGCGCTGGCGGAGGGCGTGGTGCTGTGGGGATCGTGGGACGGGCTGCCGCCCGCCCCCGGCTGACACCCCTGGCCCTGGCGGTGGTGGCGGTGGTAGAGTGGTGGCGGCCCCCAGCGACGACTTCCGTGCCACGAAGCGATTCGCGAGGATGCGCCATGCCCCTGTTTTCCTACCGCTGCACCGCCTGCGCCCACGAGTTCGAAACCCTGGTGCGCGGCGACGATACCCCCGCCTGCCCGGCCTGCGGCGCGGTGACGCTCGACAAGCTGATCTCCCGCCCCGCCCCCGACCTCAAGAGCGGCCGCACCATCGCCGCCGGTCGCCGGGCCGCCGCCCGTGAAGGCCATTTCAGCAACTACAGCCGCAGCGAAACCAAGGGCAGGATCTAGCCCCGCTTGCCTTGCGCCGGCCGCTCCGTCATGCTGTGCCGCCTAACGGCACAGAATATGAGGAGAGTCGCATGTACAAGGATTGGCCCCAGTTCGCGACCGACGTTTCGGGCGCCATGGGTGAGCTGCGCAAGGCCGCGCCCGAGGTGATGCAGGCGTTCTCCGGGCTGGCCAAGGCCGCCACTGCCGAAGGCGTGCTCTCCACCAAGACCAAGGAGCTGATCGCCCTCGGCATCAGCGTCGCCATCCGCTGCGACGGCTGCATCGCCTTCCACGCCCGCGCCGCCGCCCGCTACGGCGCCACCCGCGAGGAAATCGCCGAGACCCTGGGCATGGCCGTGTACATGGGCGGCGGCCCGTCGGCCGTCTACGGCGGCATCGCCATGGAGGCCTTCGACCAGATGAAGGCCGAGATCGACGCCAAGACGGGCGGCTGATCGGTGACGACGCGACGCCCCGCCGCCCGCCGCGGCCCGCCCGGCCGCCGTGTCGCCGCCGCAGCGGCGGCGGTGGTGTTCGCGCTGCTGGTGTCCGCCGCCGGCGGCGGACACGAGGGCGAGACCGAAAAGAAGGAAAAGAAGGATACCGGCCCCCGCCGCGATCAGGCGGATACGCTGTCGGGCCAGTTCATCCTGTTCGATCCGCTGTTCATCCCGGTGGTGGACGAAAAGCGCGGCCGCACCACCTACACCGGCCTCATGGTCCGCCTGGAGCCCAACCCGGAGCGGCGCATGGACGCCTGCTACGCGGTGCCGCGCATCCTCGACGCCCTGGTCATCGAGTTCTACCAGAACCGCCTGACCCGCGAGCAGTTCGAGAAGAAGGGCCCCGCCCGCAAGCGGGTGGAGGACGTGGTCAAGCGCGTGGCCGGACCGCACCTCATCAGCTCCGCCGCCGTCTTCGATCAGGTGCCGGAGCTGGACGACGACAGCATCAAGCTGTCGCGCGCCTGCAAATGACAAGGGCCGGCGCTGCCGCCGGCCCTCTGCCTCTGCCTCCGTCTCGGGCGCCGCATCAGCGCCCCACCGCCCGCCAGCCGATGTCGCGGCGGCAGAATCCGCCCGGCCAATCCAGCGCATCCACCGCCTGATAGGCCCGCGCCTGCGCCTCGCGCACGTCGGCCCCGAGCGCCGTGACGCCCAGCACGCGGCCGCCGGTCGCCACCACGGCGCCGTCCTGCTCCGCCGTGCCGGCATGGAAGACGGTGACGCCGGGCACCGCGCCCGCCGCCGCCAGGCCGCCGATGACGCTGCCCTTCTCGTAGGAGCCGGGGTAGCCGTTGGCGGCCATCACCACCACCAGCGCCGCCTCGTCCTTCCACGCCAGCGACACGTCCGCCAGCCGGCCGTCGGCCGCCGCCTTCAGCACCGGCAGCAGGTCGGACGCCAGCCGCATCATCAGCACCTGGCATTCCGGGTCGCCGAAGCGGACGTTGTATTCCAGCACCTTCGGGGTGCCGTCCGGCGCGATCATCAGGCCGGCGAACAGCACACCGGTATAGGGGCGGCCGTCGGCCACCATGCCTTCGACGGTGGGCACGATGCACTCGCGCATCACCCGCGCCTGCACCTCCGGCGTCACCACCGGAGCCGGGGAATAGGCGCCCATGCCGCCGGTGTTGGGGCCGGTGTCGCCATCGCCCACCGCCTTGTGGTCCTGGGCGGCGGCCAGCGGGATGACGTCGGTGCCCGAAACCAGGGCGAAGAAGCTGGCTTCCTCGCCGGTCAGGAATTCCTCGATCACCACTTCGTCGCCGGCGGCGCCGAACACCTTGTCGCCCATCATCTGGTCGAGCGCCGCCTCGGCCTCGGCCACCGTCTGGCACAGGATGACGCCCTTGCCGGCCGCCAGCCCGTCGGTCTTCACCACGATGGGGGCGCCCTTCTCGCGCACGAAGGCCTTGGCGTCGTCGATGTCGGTGAAGCGGCCGTACCATGCCGTCGGCACGCCGTGGCGGGCCAGCACGTCCTTCATGAAGCCCTTGGAGCCCTCCAACTCCGCCGCCTCGGCGCTCGGCCCGAAGGTGCTGATGCCGGCGTCGCGCAGGGCATCGGCCAGACCCGCCACCAGCGGCGCTTCCGGCCCGACCACCACCAGGTCGATGGCCTGCGCCTTGGCCCAGGCCACCAGCGCCGGGATTTCCTCCGCCTTCAGGCCGGGCAGGCACTCCGCCACCTGGGCGATGCCGGCGTTGCCGGGGGCGCACCACAGCTTCTCGCACAGCGGCGACTGCGCGATCTTCCAGCACAGCGCATGCTCGCGCCCGCCCGAGCCCACCACCAGGACCTTCATCGCCGTCGCCCTCCTCGCCCGATAGGTCGTTCACTGGGGCGGCGTTTTAGCATAAGTTCGGGCCATGACGACCCCCTATTCCCCGCCCGCCGGCGGCCCGCCCCGCCAGCCGCCGCGCAACGTGCCGGAGATGACCGTCTCCGAACTGTCCAACGCGCTCAAGCGCACGGTGGAGGACAGCTTTCCGCTGGTGCGGGTGCGCGGCGAGATCAGCCAGCCGAAGGTCGCCGGCTCCGGCCATTGCTATCTGCGGCTGAAGGACGATCAGGCGGTCATCGACGGCATCATCTGGCGCAACAGCATGATGAAGCTGTCGCTGCGCCCGGAGGAAGGGCTGGAGGTCATCGCCACCGGCCGCCTGACCACCTACCCCGGCCGCTCCTCCTACCAGATCGTCATCGAGTCGATGGAACTGGCAGGCGAAGGCGCCCTGCTGAAGATGCTGGAGGAACGCCGCCGCCGGCTGGCCGCCGAAGGCCTGTTCGACCCCGCCCGCAAGAAGCCCATTCCCTTCCTGCCGCGGGTGATCGGCGTCGTCACCTCGCCCACCGGGGCGGTGATCCGCGACATCCTCCACCGCATCGCCGACCGCTTCCCCCGCCACGTGCTGCTGTGGCCGGTGGCGGTGCAGGGCGAGGCGGCGGCCGAGCAGGTGGCCAACGCCATCCACGGCTTCAACGCCATGCCGGCCGACGGCTCCGGCCCCGTTCCCCGGCCCGACCTGCTGATCGTGGCGCGCGGCGGCGGCAGCCTGGAAGACCTGATGGCCTTCAACGAGGAAATCGTCGTCCGCGCCGCCGCCGCCAGCGTCATTCCGCTGATTTCCGCCGTCGGGCACGAGACCGACACCACCCTCATCGACCACGCCGCCGACCTCCGCGCCCCCACCCCCACCGGCGCGGCGGAAAAGGCGGTGCCGGTGCGGCTGGAACTGGCGGCGCAGATCCGCCAGTGCGGCAGCCGTCTCGACGGTGCTGCCACCCGCCTGCTGGACGAGCGCCGCATGCGGCTGGAGGCCGGCACCCGCGGCCTGCCCGACCTGCCGCGGCTGGTGGAGGATTTCGCCCAGCGGCTGGATGACCGCAGCGAACGGCTCGCCAACGCCCTGCCGCGCCTGCTCGACGGCCTCGATGGCCGGGTGCGCGAGGCCGGCGGCCGGGTGCGCAAGCCGAGCGACCTGATCGCCCTGCGCGCCCAGCACCTGGACAACTGCGGCCGCAGCCTCGACGGCTGCACCCGCCAGCGCCTCGCTGACCGCGCCAACGCCCTCGCCCACGCCGCCGCCCGCCTGCGGCCGGAGCCCCTGCGGGCCGACCTGGAGCGGTCCGGGCGCGAGGTGGAGCGCCTCGGCAAGCTGCTGCGCGACGACCTCGACCGCCTGCTCGGGCGCGTCGACGACCATCTGGCGCGCGAGGGCCGCATGCTGGAAAGCTGCTCGCACAAGAGCGTGCTCAACCGCGGCTTCGCCCTGGTGCGCGACGCCGCCGGCAAGGTGGTGGCCGATCCGCGCGGGGTGCCGGCCGGCGCCGCATGGTCGGTGGAGTTCCGCGATGACCAGCGGGTGGCGGTGACGGTGGGCGACACCGCCGCCGATGCCGCGCCGCCCCCGGCGCCGCCGGCGCCACCGCCGTCGTCGGACGACCAGCCGCTCAAGCCGCGCAAGAGCCAGCGCGCCGTTGCCGCCGAGCCCCGCTTCCAGGGCCGCCAGGGGAGTCTGTTCTGATGCGTTTGCGCCCGCTTGCCGCCACGGCCGCCGTCGTCCTCGGCCTGCTGCTGCCCGCCGCCGCCGCCCTGGCCGCCGACCTGACCGGGCGGCCGGAACAGGGTGGCCTCGTCGTCGGCCGCACCGAGCCGGGGGCCCGCGTCAGCCTGGACGGGCGGCCGGTGCGGGTCGATCCGCAGGGGCGCTTCGTCATCGGCTTCAACCGCGATCATCCGCCCGCCGCCGAACTGGCGGAGGAATTTCCCGACGGCCGCCGCACCGTCACCGCCCTGACGGTGGCGCCGCGCCAGTGGGACATCCAGCGCATCGACGGCCTGCCGCCGCAGAAGGTCACCCCCGACCCCAAGCTGCAGGAGCGCATCCGCGAAGAGAACGCCCGCATCGCCGCCGTCCGCAAGTCCGACCGCCCCGACCCCGACCTGTTCGGCGGCTTCGTGGCGCCGGTGCAGGGGGAAACGCGCATCTCCGGCGTGTTCGGCAGCCAGCGCATCCTCAACGGCGAGGCCCGCAGCCCCCACTCCGGCACCGACTACGCCGCGCCGGAAGGCACGCCGGTAGTGGCGACCGGGCCGGGGAAGGTCTCGCTGGCGGAGGACGACCTGTTCTTCACCGGCAAGACGGTGATGATCGACCACGGCTTCGGCCTGCAGTCGGTCTACGCCCACCTCAGCCGCTTCGACGTCAGCGTCGGCCAGCGGGTGGAGCCTGGGCAGGTGATCGGCGCCATCGGCGCCACCGGCCGCGCCACCGGCCCGCACCTGCACTTCGGCCTCAGCTGGTTCGACGAACGCCTGGACCCGGAAACCGCCCTGCCGCTGCTGTTCCGCGTCGGGGAATAGGCAGGGCGGGGGTGGGGGCGGCTGTTTTTCACCACCAAGGCACAAAGACACCAAGGGGTGCGGTGATTAGCCACCAAGACACCAAGAACACCAAGAGAGCGGCGCCGGGCGGACACGCTTGCGCCCCATCCTGAGCCTCTGGAGTGTTCTGCGGCCTGCGGCCGCGAAGTCAATGCACTGCCGGCCAGACTCGCAGCCCCATCCGCTGATCATCGGCGACGCAGTGGGCACGGCCTCTTGGTGTACTTGGTGCCTTGGTGGCTAACCCGCCGCGCCGCCAGCCAGGAACGCAGCCGTATCCGCTGACCGCCGACGACGCAGTGGGCACAGCGCCTTGGTGTCTTGGTGCCTTGGTGGTGAAAAACCGCCGCCGAACCAGCCTCACGCCCCCGGGCGTTCGCGCATGGCCGGGCGGACCGGGCGGCCGCCGGTGGCGGGGCGGAAGCCGGGGAGGACGGCGTAGGCGCGGCGGCGGGCCGGGGCCTTGTCGTGCGGCAGGGCGTAGATCTGCTTCGCCGCCTCCACCACCAGCACGCCGGCCACCGCGTTGGTCCACCGCCAGCGCCCGGCCAGATCCTCCACCGCCTTGGCCCAGGCCAGCGCCATGCGCCAGCGCACCGGCGGCATGTAGAGCGCCGCCGTCACCTCCAGCGGCGTGAACATGTTGTCGCGCAGCAGGCGGGTCAGCTGGCGTTCGGAATAGGGGCGGCCGGTGCCGAAGGGCGTGCGCTCCAGCCGCGCCCAGATGCCCCGCCGGTTGGGGGTGACGATGGCCATGCGGCCGCCGTCGGCCAGCACTCGCCAGCATTCGCGCATCATCGCCCGCATGTGCTCGGTATGCTCCAGCCCGTGGACGATGATCAGGCGGTCGATGGAGCTGTCGGGCAGCGGCAGTTCGGTCTCGTCGGCCAGCATCACCCGGTTGGGGCCTTCCTGCGGCCAGCGCAGCACGCCCTGGGCCGGCGGCATGACGGCCATCACCCGCTCGCTGCCGTCGAGGAAGGGGCGCAGGAACGGCGTCGCGAAGCCCACCCCCAGCACCCGCATGCCGCGGGTATCGGGCCACAGCTGGCGCAGCCGCCGGCTGAGCAGCCGGCGCGCCATCTGCCCCAGGCTGCTGTCGTAGAAATCGCGCAGGTCTACGATATCGGTCCACATCGCGGCAGGAAGCTTACCACGAGGGTCGGGAGGCTGTCGCGCAGGAGCCGGAAGCACGGTCAGCGGGGGCCCTCAGCGCAGCTCTGCCCGCAGCCGCTCGCCCAACGCCGCGCAGGCATCGACGAGGGCGGGGTCGAGGCCGGCGCCAGGGCGTTCGCGCACCAGCGGCACCAGCTTCAGCGCCAGCGGATCGCCGCCGCAGGCGGCATGGCTGACCCGCTCGGCGGCCAGACGGCAGCGGCGGGCATCGGGGCGTCCGGCGCCGTCGTGGTGCAGGGCAGCCTCGGCCAGATGCTCGATCTCGCGGATTTCGTGGGCGGTGAAGCCACGGACCCGCAGGGTGTGCAGCGTCTTCTGTGTCAGCATGGCGGTGTCCTCCGCAACGGACTGTACGCCTGGGACGGCAGCCTGGCAGTGCGCCCGATCACGCCGGCTGCGTTGAAAACTCATGGCGGCTATGACATGGGTGCCTGCCGGACGAACCCAACCGCGCCCGCCGCAGGGCAGCGGGGCGCAAGGAGCATACGATGACCATCGCGCGAACGGAACGCCTGATCATCCGCCCCTGGCGCGATGACGACCTGCCGGCCTTCGCCGCCCTCAATGCCGACCCGGCAGTGATGGAGCACTTCCCGGCCACCCTCGACCGTGCCGACAGCGATGCCCTGGCCGACCGCATCCGCGCCGCCGCCGACGTCGACAGCGGCATCGGCTTCTGGGCGGTGGAGGTGCCCGGCGTGGCGCCGTTCATCGGCTTCGTCGGCCTGCGCCGGGTGGGGCCGGAGATGCCCTTCGCGCCGGCGGTGGAAATCGGCTGGCGGCTGGCGCGCGACCGGTGGGGCCACGGCTACGCCAGCGAGGCGGCGCGGGCCATGCTGGCGGTGGGCTTCGGCCGCTGCGGCCTGGCGGAGATCGTCGCTTTCACCGTGCCGGCCAATGCCCGCTCGCAGGCGGTGATGCGGCGCCTCGGCATGACCCGCGACGCCGCCGCCGACTTCGAGCATCCGGCCCTGCCGGCGGGCCATCCGCTGCGCCTGCACGTTCTCTACCGGCTGACGGCCGCCGCCGCCGGATGGTAGGCTGACCGCCGCCGCCCCTCTCCCCCAAGATCCCCAAGGAGACCGCCCGTGGCCCGCCTCGTGATCGACCAGATCCCCGTGCTGTCGGACAACTACATCTACCTCGTCCACGAGCCGGAAACCGACCGCACCGCCGTGGTCGACCCGGCGGAGGCCGAGCCGGTGCTGCAGCGGGCCGAGGCCATGGGCTGGCGCATCACCCATATCCTCAACACCCACCACCACGGCGACCATGTGGGCGGCAACCTGGAGATCAAGGCCCGCACCGGCTGCACCATCATCGGCCCGCGCGCCGACGCCGACCGCATCCCCGGCCTCGACGAGGCGGTGGGCACGGGCGACACCGTGCGGCTGGGGGCGGCGACGGCGGCGGTGTTCGACGTGCCCGGCCATACGCGGGGTCACATCGCCTATCACTTCGCCGATGACAGCGCCCTGTTCTGCGGCGATACCCTGTTCTCGCTCGGCTGCGGCCGCATGTTCGAGGGCACGCCGCCGCAGTTCTGGACCTCGCTGCAGACCCTGCGCGCCCTGCCCGACGGCACCCGCGTGTTCTGCGCCCACGAATACACCGAAAGCAACCTGCGCTTCGCCCTCTCCATCGACCCCGACAACGAGGCGCTGAAGGCCCGCGGCCGCGAGGTGGAGCGCCTGCGCGCCGCCGGCCTGCCGACGGTGCCGTCGATCCTGGCGGAGGAGAAACAGGCCAACCCCTTCCTCCGCGCCGACGACCCCACCCTCGCCGCCCACCTCGGCCTCCCCGCCGCCTCCCCGGAGGCCGTGTTTGCGGAGGTGCGGGGGCGGAAGGACCGGTTCTGAGGGGGGGATAGGGCGGGGTTTGAACCACAAAGGCACAAAGACACCAAGGCGCTGTGCCCACTGCGTCGTCGGTGGTCAGCGGATACGGCTGCGATCCTGGCTGGCGGGGCGGCGGGTTAGCCACCAAGGCACCAAGGACACCAAGGGCGGCGGCGCCCGGCGGGGACGCTATCCCCTCCGGGGGCGGCCTGAGTTACCTGGGCGGTCACGGCAAGCTGGTGCTCAGTTAAACCCTGGCGATTTCCCGGCACCGTTCCTCGGCGGAAAGTCCGGCGCGGTCGAAGGCTTCGGCCCGGGCGCGGGCCGCGGGCGTCTGGACGATGCCCTCGACGGCGTTGCTCTGCGTCACCTCGGCGTTGCTGAGCACCCGGACGCCGACCATCCTGGCGCGCTGTGCCTGCCCCGAGGCCTTCGGAGACTCCGACACCGCACTCTCCCGTCTCGGAACAGAGGATTTCCTGATCATACCAACAACCACGCCCTCCCTCACCGCCCGAACGTCACCGTTTCCACGGCGCGGGCGATCTTGTCTTCGGGCCAGGGGATGGGGTCGGAGGGGGCAGCGTCGGGGGAGGTGATGGTGGTGCCGGTGCCGGGGGTGGTGAGCGTGACGGTGCCGCCCGGCGTCGTCACCTCCACCACGCCCGACAGCACGAAGACACCGTACTCGCCGTCGATGGGGCCGCCCCAGACGTCGGTGCCGCGGATGCCGATGGTGGCGACCGGGGTGACGATGGTGGTGCCGGGGCGGTGATGCAGCGCGCCCGTCAGCAGGCGAAAAGCGCCGTCGACAGTCAGCTGCAGCAGCGAGTCGGCCTCGCCCACCGTCAGTTCGTCCACCACCAGATGGGCGTTTTCCCCGAGGATCAGGGAGCCTTCGTCGAGCAGCGCCACCTGCAGCCGCGACTCGGCGCCGGTGCGCAGGCCGTCGCGCCAGGCGACCGGCGCGCTGGGACCGAGCACCGCCGAGGTCTCGCCCCGCTGCGCCACCGCCTCGCCCTGCACGCGGGAGACGATGCCCACCGGCCGCGGCGCCTCGTCACCGGCGGCGGCAAGGGCGGCCGGCAGGGGCGCTGCCGCGGCGGCGGCCAGGGATACGAGCAGGGCGGCAAGAAGACGGCGCATGCCGGCTGGTCCTTTCGTCAACGGTCACCCGGTTCAGATAGGACCGATCAGCCGGCAAAGGAAGCACTCCGCCGGCGAGCCCGCCGCCTCAGGGGAGGTAGCGCAGGAAGCTCACCTGGGCGCGGCCGTAGGTGCGGGTGTCGACGGCGGTGAAGCCAGCCGGCACCACCATGTCGCGGCCGGCCGGCATCTCCACCACCACCACCGCGCCCGGGGCGATCCAGCCCTGCGCCGCCAGGGCGGTCAGGGCCGGGGTTTCCAGGCCGCTGGCATAGGGCGGGTCCATGAGCACCAGCCGGCAGGCCTCGGGGGCCGGCGGCGGCCGGGTGGCGTCGCCGCGCACGATGGAGACCTGCCGCTGCGCCGCCAGCGCCTCCACGTTGGCATGCAGCACCTGCAGCGAGTCGGGGCTGGCATCCATGAAGGTGACGTGGGCGCCGCCGCGCGACAGCGCCTCCAGCCCCAGGGCCCCGGTGCCGGCAAAGGCATCCAGCACGCGGGCGCCGTGCAGGGTGAAGTCGTCGGCATCCCACCCGTGGGCGAGCTTGTTGAAGATCGCCTCGCGGGTGCGGTCGGAGGTGGGGCGGACGTCGCGCCCCTCCGGCGCCGCCAGCTTGCGGCCCCGCCAGGTGCCGGCGACGATGCGCATCAGCCGCGGCCCCCGCGCCGGTCGGCGTTGGGCTTCGCCTTGGCCTTGGCGGCGGAGGGGCGCATGCGCTTCTTCGGCTTGGCGACGGCGGTACCGCCGGCGTGGCCCTCGCCCTTGGGCTTCGGCTTCTTCTGGCCGCCCAGCTGCTCGCGCAGCACCTTGGCCGGCACTTCGTCGATGACGCCGCGCTCCAGCAGGCCCAGGTGGAAGGGACCGTAGGAGATGCGCAGCAGGCGGGTGACGGAGTAGCCGAGATGCTCCATCACGCGGCGCACCTCGCGGTTCTTGCCCTCGGTCAGGGCGACCGTGACCCAGGCGTTGGCGCCCTGCTGGCGGTCCAGCGTCGCGGTGATGGGGCCGTAGTGGACGCCATCGACGGTGACGCCCTTCTCCAGCGTCGCCAGCACTTCCGGCTTCACCTGGCCGTGGACGCGCACGCGGTAGCGGCGCACCCAGCCGTTGGACGGGTGTTCCAGCTTGCGCGCCAGCTCGCCGTCGTTGGTGAGCAGCAGCAGGCCCTCGGAGTTGATGTCCAGGCGCCCGACGGAGATGACGCGCGGCAGGCGGTCGGACACCTTCTCGAACACCGTAGGCCGGCCTTCGGGGTCCTTGTGCGTCGTCACCACGCCGGCCGGCTTGTGGTAGCGCCACAGGCGGGCCGGTTCCGGCGGCAGCACCGGCTTGCCGTCGACCTGGATCTGCTCGTCGCCGGTGACCAGGGTGGCGGGCGTGTCGATGATGCGGCCGTCGACCTTGACGCGGCGCTCGGCGATCAGCTTCTCGGCATCGCGGCGGGAGGCGACGCCGGCCCGCGCCAGGTACTTGGCGATGCGGTCGGGCTTGGCCGCCGCGGCGGCGGGGGCACCGGCGGCGGGCGGGGGAGTGTCGTCGCGGTCGGTCATGCGGCGCAGGCCTTCACGAAAGCGGCCAGGATGGCGTCGTCGGCCGGGCTGATGGAATACTCGGGGTGCCACTGGACGCCGAGGCAGAACGGATGCGCCGGGTCCTCGACGCCTTCGATCACCCCGTCGGGGGCGACGGCATTGACCACCAGGCCCGCCGGCACCGTCTTCACCGCCTGATGATGGGCGGAATTGACCGGGAACTCGCGCCGGCCGGTGACCCGGTGCAGCAGCGTGCCCTCGGTGACGGCGACCGAGTGGCCGGGCTCGGTGCGCGGGTTGGGCTGTTCGTGCGGCAGCGGGTCGGCGACCTCGTCCGGGATGTGCTGGATGAGGGTGGAGCCGAGGATCACCGCCAGCAACTGCTGGCCGCCGCAGATGCCGAGGATGGGCATGCCGCGGGCATGGGCGCCCTTGCAGATGGCCAGCTCGAAATCGGTGCGGCCTTCCTTCAGGGTCACCGTGCCGTGGCGCTCGGCGGCGCCGAAAAGGGCGGGGTCGACGTCGAAGGCGCCGCCGGCCACCAGCAGGCCGTCGATCATGGACAGGTACTGCTCGGCGTGGTCCGCATGGTGCGGCAGCAGGATCGGCGTGCCGCCGGCCCGCACGACGGCCTCGCAGTAGTTCTTGCGCAGGGCATACCAGGGCAGCGCGGAATAGCCGCCGCCGTTTTCGCTGTCGAGCGGGATGCCGATCACGGGTCGTTTGTTCATGGCCCCTTACTTACGCCGGAGGCGACAGGGGCGCAATGGGTTCCCCGCTTGACGCCCGCCGCCGGCCGCCGCACCTTCGCGCCATGAGCGACAGCAATCCCTTCATGGCCGCCGCCTTCGCCGCTGCCGAGGCGGCGGGGGCACGGGGCGAGGTGCCCATCGGCGCGGTGGTGGTGGAAGCCGCCAGCGGCCGCATCCTGGCCGCCGCCGGCAACCGCACCGAGGCCGAAGCCGACCCCACCGCCCATGCCGAGCTGCTGGCGATCCGCGCCGCCTGCGCGCTGCGCGGCGACCCGCGGCTGCCCGACTGCGACCTGTATGTCACCCTGGAACCCTGCCCCATGTGCGCGACGGCCATCGGCTTCGCCCGCATCCGCCGGCTGTACTTCGCGGCCTACGACCCCAAGGGCGGCGGGGTGGAACACGGCCCCCGCATCTACGACCACCCGACCTGCCACCACCGCCCGGAGGTCTACGGCGGCATCGGCGAGCAGCGGGCGGCGGCCCTGCTGCGCGCCTTCTTCCAGGCCCGCCGCTGACACGGCCCTTCCTCACCCGTAGAGCCCCCCACCAGCTTGCCCCGCAAGCTGGCCGGCGCGACCGCGCCGCGCGGCTTATGCCGCGAGAGCCAAGCGGCCAAAGGCCGCGCCCGGCGCTTGAGATACCGTGTCGGGCGTCAAGTCGGGACGAAGGGGCGGCGGGTTTTCATG
>NZ_BAAAEP010000058.1:0-26065 GCF_039523075.1 Caenispirillum bisanense | reverse complement strand
CCCGTAAGCTGCTTGTTATCGCCTACGGCGTCATGAAAACCCGCCGCCCCTTCGTCCCGACTTGACGCCCGACACGGTATCTCAGGCGCCGGGCGGCCGCTGGCGCGGCCTTGGCTCACGCCGCTTCGCGGCGGCGCGCGGTCGCGCTTGCCGCCCTGCGGTGTGGGGCACCGCAGGGCGGGGGTGGCGGACGTTACGACAGGTCGATCCAGGTCGCCTTCATCTCGGTGTACTTTTCCATGGCGTGCAGCGACTTGTCGCGGCCGTTGCCGGACTGCTTGAAGCCGCCGAACGGCATGGTCATGTCGCCGCCGTCCCAGCAGTTGACCCACACCGAGCCCGCCTTCACCGCCCGCGCCATGCGGTGGGCCTGGCGGATGTCGCGGGTCCAGATGCAGGCGGCGAGGCCGTAGGCGGTGTCGTTGGCGACCTTCACCGCTTCCTCGGCATCCTTCACCGCAATCACGGACAGCACCGGCCCGAAGATTTCCTCCTGCGCGATGGTCATGTCGTTGCGGACGTTGTCGAACACCGTCGGGGCGATGTAGAAGCCGCCCTCGTTGCGGCGCACCTGCTCGCCGCCCAGGCGCAGGGTGGCGCCTTCCGCCCGGCCCTTCTCGATGTAGCCGAGCACGCGCTTCATCTGGCTTTCGTCGACGATGGCGCCCATGGCGGTGGCGGGGTCGAGCGGGTCGCCCGGCATCATGGTCTCGCCGATGCGGATGATGCGCTCCACCAACTCCTCGCGGATGCTCTCCTGCACCACGAGGCGGCTGGCGGCGGTGCAGACCTCGCCCTGGTTGAAGAAGATGCCCATGGCGGCGTGCTGGGCCGCCTTTTCCAGGTCGGGGGCGTCGGCCAGCACGATGTTCGGCGTCTTGCCGCCGGCTTCCAGCCACACCCGCTTCATGTTGGACTGGCCGGAGTACTGCAGGAACAGCTTGCCCACTTCGCCCGAGCCGGTGAAGGCGACGCAGTCCACGTCCATGTGCAGGCCGAGCGCCTTGCCGGCGGTGGGGCCGAAGCCCGGTACCACGTTCAGCACGCCGTCCGGCAGGCCGGCTTCGGCCGCCAGTTCGGCGATGCGCAGCATGGACAGCGGCGACTGTTCTGCCGGCTTGACGATCACCGAGTTGCCGGCGGCCAGCGCCGGACCCAGCTTCCACGCCGCCATCAGCATGGGGAAGTTCCACGGCACCACCGCCGCCACCACGCCGATGGGCTCGCGGGTGATGAGGCCGAGGGCGTCGGGGCCGGTGGGGGCGACCTCGTCATAGACCTTGTCGATGGCTTCGGCGTGCCACTGGATGGCGTTGGCGGCGCTCATGACGTCCACCGCGAAGGCGTCGCGGATGGGCTTGCCCATGTCCAGCGTTTCCAGCAGCGCCAGTTCGTTGCGGTGCTCGCGCATCTTGTCGGCGAGCGCCAGCAGCACGCGCTTGCGCCTGGCCGGCGGCATCTGCGACCAGCTGCCCTTCTCGAAGGCGCGGCGGGCGGAGGCGACGGCCACGTCCACGTCGGCCGCATCGCCTTCCGCCACCTGGGCGATGACGCGGCCGTCGCGCGGGCTGATGCGGTCGAAGGTCTTGCCCGACAGCGCCGGCACGAAGCGGCCGTCGATGAACAGCTGCGTCCGGGGCGACAGATCGGCCGCCATCTTCTGGTAGTCGTCGCGGCTGAGAAGCTTGCTCATGGGGTACGGTCTCCCTGCATCAGGTCGTGGTGTGCGCCGTCGCCGTCGAGCGGCTGGGCGGTGGCCGCCTGGCCCTTCTGGAAGGTGGTGGTGGTGCTGGCGGAGATGAGCACGCAGGCTTCCGTCCCCGTGTTGCGGAAACGGTGCGGCATGCGGGTGTTGAAGTAATAGCCCTCGCCCTTGCTGAGCAGGCGCCGTTCCTCGCCCACCGACAGCTCGATGGCGCCGGAGACGATGATGCCCGCCTCCTCGCCGTCGTAGGACAGCATGGTGGCGCCGGTGTCGCCGCCGGGCAGGTAGGTTTCCTGCATCATGTGCAGCTTGCGGTCGCGGTAGCTGCCGCCGACCATGCGGAACTTCACCGTGTCGCCGAACGAGAAGTCGGCGAACTCGTGGACGCCGTAGAAGGTCTTGGTCTCGCTGCCGAGGTCCATGGTGAAGAACTCGGCCAGCGAGATCGGCATGCCGTCCAGCACCTTCTTCAGCGAGGCGACGGAGGGGCTGACCCGGTTCTGCTCGATCAGCGAGATGGTCGAATTGGTCACGCCGGCCCGTTTCGCCAGCTCGCGCTGGCTGAGGCCGTACAGGGCGCGCAGGGCCTTCAGGCGGGCCCCCACGTCGAAGCTCATCGCGGCATTCCTCCCGTGGCCGGTTTGGCCGGCGATCAGTATGTTTTACATCCGGCCGTCGCGCTGCCGCGGACCAGTGCGGGGGAGTGTATGACCAAACCGCCGCCACCTGGAAGGCCCATTGTCAAATTTTCTCATCACGTTTGACACCGGCCACTTGCCCACGGCGGCCGGTGATCCGTCCGGCCGGAGGCGGCGTAGCAAGGTCGGTGCGGCAGCTCCTTCGACGGTCCCCTCCGATTGCCGCACTGTTCTTTCTCTCCCTCCGTCTGCTAGCCTTCCAGGGCCCCGCACCCCCTCCGGCGGGGCCCTCTTCTTTGCGAAGGACCGCCATGCTCACCGTCTATTCCGAGGATTGCCGCGCCCACCATGGCCGCGCCGAACTGAACGAAGGCCAGCTGGTCCCCTGCTTCGAGAACCCGAGCCGCACCGACATGGTGCTGGACCGGCTGCGGGCGGTGGACCTGGGCGAGATCGTCGCGCCGCGCGATTTCGGCGAAGGGCCGCTGCGCGCCGTCCATGACGACGGCTTCGTCGACTTCCTGAAGACCTGCTGGGCCGACTGGACCGCCGCCGGCCGCGACTGGGATGCCATTCCCTTCACCTTCGGCAAGCGCGGCATGCGCAACGACCGGGTGCCGCAGGACATCGACGGCCGCATCAGCTTCTACGGCATGGATGCCGGCACCCCCATCACCGCCGGCACCTGGACCGCCGCCACCGCCGCCGCCAACTGCGCCCTGACCGCCACCGAGCAGGTGGCCGGCGGCCTGCGCGCCGCCTTCGCCGCCTGCCGGCCGCCGGGGCACCATGCCGCCGCCGACTATTACGGCGGCTACTGCTTCCTCAACAACGCCGCCATCGCCGCCCAGGCCGCCCGCACCAACGGCGCCCAGCGGGTGAGCATCCTCGACGTCGACTATCACCACGGCAACGGCACCCAGACCATCTTCTACGACCGCGACGACGTGCAGTTCCTGTCGCTGCACGCCGACCCGACGGTGGAATACCCCTACTTCCTCGGCCATGCCGACGAGACTGGGGCGGGCGCCGGCGAAGGCTTCAACCACAACTTCCCGCTGCCCTGGGGCACCGACTGGGCGCGGTACGAGGAAGCCCTGACCGAGGCCCTGCGCCGCATCCGCGGCTACCGCCCGGACGTGCTGGTGGTCTCCCTCGGCCTGGACACCTTCGAGAACGACCCGATCAGCAAGTTCCGCCTGTCGTCGGACCGCTATCCGCAGCTGGGCGCCCTGCTGGCCGGGCTGAAGGTGCCGACCGTCTTCGTGCTGGAAGGCGGTTACGCCGTGGAGGCGCTCGGCACCAATGCGGTCGGCGTGCTGCAGGGGTTCGAGGACGCCTGAGCCGGCAAGGCAGCCCTGCACCCGCGGGCGTTGACAGCGACGGGCCGGGGGAGGCATCCTCCGGCCCGTGGTTTTTCTCCTGACGCGAGAGTGTATGTCCGAGACCGTGCGCTGCGGCTGATGCCGGCGCCGCTTTTGCAGCCCGGATCAGCCTGTCGAACCCCACGTCCTGCCGCGGCAGGCCGTGAGCGCCCCTGCGTGCCGACGGCGAAGACGGCAGGACCGGATCGACTCCGGTTCAGGACAGACTTCCGTGAACATCTCGAAGGCCGAGCAGCGCACGCTGCACGCCCTGGCCCTCGGCGGCCGCATCCTGGTTGAGAAAGACGCCAGGAACCGCATCCTCGACGTCAACTGCATCACCCGCGAAGGGTGGACCCTCGGCGACTGCACCCCGGCGGTGGTCGACCGCCTGCGCAAGCGCCGCTTCATCCGCAGCACCGGCGGCGGCCCCTACCGCATCACCCGCGACGGGCTGACGGTGGTGCGGGCGCAGCTGAACCAGCGCTGAGGCAGGCGCCGTCAACCGGCGAGACGGCTGCGGGCGGCGGATGGATCACACCACCACCGCCCGCAGTCGGGCCGCACTCTCCCGCAGGGCATCCACCGCCGCCTCGCGCCGCTCCGCCCCGAAGCGGGAGGCGAGGCCGGAGACCGACAGGGCGCCGATGAAGGTGCCGTCGCGACCCAGCACCGGCACCGCCACCGCTGCCACGTCGGGGTCGCGCTCCCCCACCGAAGACGCATGACCGGCCTCGCGCACGGCGGCGCTGCGGTCGTCGCTGCCGCCGGTCCAGGCGCGGATCACCCAGGCGCTGGCGCCGCCGGTGAGGGGGAAGACCTCGCCCTCGCGCAGATGATGACGGGCCGGGCGCAGGCTGTTCTCGCGGTAGAGGCAGACCCGCTGGTCGCCGTCGCGGACATAGAACGACGCCGTCTCGCCGGTCGTGTCCCGCAGGGTGCGCAGTTCCGGCCGGATCACCGCATCCAGGGCGAAGCGGCGGCGGTAGGCCGAGCCCAGCCGCCACACCGCCGCCCCCAGCACATAGCGCCCGTCCGGCCGCCGGCCGATGTAGCCGAACCGCTCCAGCGAGGCGATCAGCCGCAGGATGGTGCTCTTGTAGAAGCCGGTGCGCTCGGCCAGGTCGGCCAGGCTCAGGTCTTCCTGCTCGCCGTCGAAGCAGGCCAGCACCGTCAGCGCCCGCTCCACCGCTTCCACCCGGTTCTCCGCCACCGCCGTCCTCCCCCTTGCAATACCCGACGCCACGGGTCTATCATAGCGCTGAATGAAACGTCGTTCCATCTGACAGAACGACGCCATCAAAAGCAAGAGGAAACCGTCGTGTCATCGCCGCTTGCCGGGGTTCGGGTGCTGGACCTCACCAATGTTCTCGCCGGCCCCTTCTGCTGCCACCAGCTGGCCCACCTGGGCGCCGAGGTCATCAAGGTGGAGGTGCCCGAACGCGGCGACCTCGCCCGCCAGCTGGGGGCCGATGCCGACCTCAACGCCCGCCTGATGGGGGTGTCGTTCCTGGCTCAGAACGCCGGCAAGAAGTCGGTGACGCTCAACCTGAAGGACGCCCGCGGCAAGGACCTGTTCCGCCGCCTGGTCGCCACCGCCGACGTGGTGGTGGAGAACTTCCGCCCCGGCGTCATGGACCGTCTGGGCGTGGGCTACGAGACGCTGAAGGCGGACCGTCCGGGGCTGATCTACTGCGCCATCTCCGGCTTCGGGCAGGACGGGCCGCTGCGCGACCTGCCGGCCTATGACCAGATCATCCAGGGCATGTCCGGGGTCATGAGCATCACCGGCGACCGCGACACCGCCCCCTACCGCGTCGGCTATCCGCTGTGCGACACCATCGGCGGGCTGACCGCCGCCATGGCCATCAGCGCCGCCCTGGCCGCCCCGCCGGACCGGCGCGGCACCATGATCGACGTCTCCATGCTGGAAGCGATGCTCGCCACCATGGGCTGGGCGGTTTCCAACCTGCTGGTCGCCGGGGTGACGCCGCAGGCCAACGGCAACGAGAACATGACGTCGGCCCCCTCCGGCACCTTCCGCACCGGCGACGGGCTGCTCAACATCGCCGCCAACAAGCAGGAACAGTGGGAAATCCTGTGCCGCCACCTCGGCCGCACCGACCTGCTCGACCGGCCGGAGTACCGCAGCCGCGCCGACCGCATCCGCCACCGCTACACCCTGAAGGCGGAGCTGGAGGAGACCCTGCAGACCCGCCCGGCCGACGCCTGGGCCGCCGACCTCAACCGCCTGGGCGTGCCGGCCGGGCCGGTGCTGACGGTGGGCGCGGCGCTGGCCCATCCGCAGGTGGCGGAGCGCGGCATGCTCGCCACCTTCGACGACGTGCCCGGCGCCGGCCGTGGGGCGACGCTGGTCCGCACCGGCTTCAAGCTCGACGGTGCGCCGCCGACGGTGGAAACGCCGCCGCCGCAGCTCGGGCAGGACAACGACACGGTCTGGGGCGGCCTCGGCCTGTCGCCGGACGATCTCGACCGCTTGCGCAAGGAGGGCGTGCTGTGACCGACGCGACCGACGCGACGACCGACGTCAAGGACTGGTGGCAGACCGCCATCATCGACATGGAACCGGGCCGCATCGCCTTCCGCGGCCGGCCGGTGCAGGATCTCATCGGCACCGTCAGCTTTCCGCAGATGATCTGGTTCATGGTCATGGGCACCCTGCCGAGCCCCGCCGAGGCGGCGCTGTTCGAGGCGGCGCTGGTGGCCGCCGTCGACCACGGGCCGCAGGCGCCCTCCATCGCGGCCGCCCGCATGGCTGCCACCTGCGGCGTCGGCATCAACAACGTCATGGCCAACGGCGTCAACATGCTGGGCAACGTCCACGGCGGCGCCGGCGAGCAGGCGGTGATGCTCTATGCCGACATCGCCCGCCGCCACGACGACGGCACCGCCCTGCCCGACGCCACCGCCGCCGCCCTGGACGACTGGCGGGCGGCGCACGGGCGCTTCATCCCCGGCTTCGGCCACCGCTTCCACAAGCCGGTGGACCCGCGCGCCCCGCGCCTGCTGGCGCTGGTGGACGCGGCGGCGGCGGCCGGCACCGTCGCGGGCCGCTTCGCCGCCATCGGCCGGGCGGTGGAGGCGCATCTGGCGGCGGAGAAAGGCAAGGCGGTGCCCATGAACATCGACGGCGCCACCGCCGTCATCTTCGCCGAACTGGGCTGCCCGCCGCCGCTGGCGCGCGGCTTCTTCTGCCTGTCGCGTTCGGTCGGCATCCTCGCCCACGGGTGGGAACAGATGCAGCAGGGCGGCCGCAACAAGGGGCCGACGCCGCCGCACTACCGCTGGACCTACACCGGCCCGGCCGCCGGCGGCTGAGGCCGCACTTGCGGTGCGGCCGGCCCTGGCCCATGCTGGGGCCCCAAATCCCCAACGGCAGTTGTTGTTCATGAGCGAGCTTGACCCCGATACCGCCACGCCCGTCCCCCTGATCAGCGCCGAGGAGATCGCGGCGCGGCTGGACACCATGGCGCAGGAGATCGTCGCCAAACTCGGCCCCGAGATCACCCTGATCCCGGTGCTCAAGGGCGCCTTCATCTTCGCCGCCGATCTGGTGCGGGCGCTCGGCCGCCACGGCGCCCACGTCAAGCTGCGGATCGAGTTCCTGCGCCTCGCCAGCTACGGCAGCGGCAAGGAAAGCAGCGGCACCGTGCGCCAGGAAGGCGATCTGCCGCAGGTGGCCGGCGAAACCGTGCTGGTGGTGGAGGACGTGCTGGATTCCGGCCGCACCGCCTCCCGCGCCATCGACCTGATGTATGAAGCCGGCGCCAAGAAGGCGGCGCTGGTGGTGCTGCTCGACAAGCCGGCCCGCCGCGCCGTCGACTGCGAGGCGGAGTTCGTCGGCTTCACCGTCGGCGACCGCTTCGTGGTCGGCTACGGCATCGACTGGGCGGAACGCTTCCGCGAACTGGACCACGTGGCGGTGGTGGACTGACCAGTCCGCCGCCGCGCCACGTCACCGGCGGGGGTCGAACACCTCGCCGGTGAGGAAGGCGTCGGGGCCGACCTCCACCGAGCCGCCGCCGGCCGCCGCCACCGCATGGGGCGCCGCCGCCGCGCCGGCCACCGCCAGATCCTCCGCCGGCACCGCCAGGCCGAGGGGCGCCACGGCGGCGCGGTAGAGGTCCGGCCGCCACACCTGCGCCGCCACCGCCAGCCGCTCCACCGCCGGCACCGCCGCCTGATCCCACCGCGTCATCTGGGCCAGCAGCCACGCCGCCCGCGACACCCACGGGAAGGTCGCCTGCCAGCGGAAGAAGACGTGGCTTTCCAGCGCCTCCGGCGCCGCCCCCGGCCGCAGCACCGGCCGCCCGCCGAGCGCCATGCGCAGGATGTCGGGCGAGGTGCCGACGTAACCGGGGTCGGCCAGCAGGTCGGCCAGGGCGTCGCGGTTCTCCGCCGCATCGGCCCACTGCGCCGCCCGCACCAGGGCGCGCACCAGCGCCGCCGTAAGGTCCGGCTGACGGTTCGCCCACTCCGCCCGCAGGCCCAGCACCTTCTCCGGGCTCGCCGGCCAGATGTCGCCCTTGGTGGCGACGATGGCGCCGACGCCCCGCTGCACCGCCCGCAGGTTCCACGGCTCGCCGACGCAATAGCCGTCGATCCAGCCGCTGGCGAGGCTTTCCACCATGCGGGCCGGCGCCACCACGCCCAGGTTGACGTCGCGGTCGGGGTCGATGCCGGCCGAGGCCAGCCAGAGGCGCAGCTCGTAGGTATGGCTGCTGAAGGGGAAGACGGTGGCGAAGGACAGCGGCGGCCGTCCGGCGGCGCGGTCGGCCGCGATCACCCGCTTCAGCGCCCGGGCGGAGCCACCGCGCGGGCCGGCCATGGCCTCCGGGTCCGCGTCCAGCAGGCGCGCGTAAAGGGCGGTGGAGACGGTGATGGCATTGCCGCCGAGCCCGAGCGCCATGGGCACCGTCATCGCCACCGCCGGCATGCCGCCAAGGCCGAGGTGGATGGCGAGCGGCAGCGGCGCCAGGATGTGGGCGGCATCCAGCAGGCCGAAGGCGAGCTTGTCGCGCACCGCCGCCCACGAGGCTTCGCGCTGCAGGTCGAGCGTCAGCCCCTCGGCGGCGGCGAAGCCCAGTTCGTGCGCCACCACCGGCACGGCACAGTCGATGAGCGGCAGGAAGCCGAGGGTGACGACGGTGTCGGCCATGGCGTCAGAACTCCATCTCGAAGGCGGTGATGACGCTCTGCGCGATGTCGGAGAGCTTGCGGTTCTGCTTCATGGCCGTCTTGCGCAGCAGGGCGTAGGCGTCTTCCTCCGCCAGGCCGCGGTTCTTCATCAGCAGGCCCTTGGCGCGTTCCACCAGCTTGCGGTCGGCCAGCTTGGCCTGGGCGTCGTCGCGTTCGCGGCGCAGGCGGTCGAAGGCGTGGAAGCGGGAGATGGCGGTTTCGACGATGGGCTTGATGCGGGCTTCCTTCAGCCCGTCGACCACATAGGCGCTGACCCCGGCCTCGATGGCGGCGTGGATCATGTGGCTGTCGCTGCGGTCGACGAACATGGCGATGGGCCGCTGCACGGCGCGCGACACCTGGAACATCTGCTCCAGCGTGTCGCGGTCAGGGTTTTCCAGGTCGATGATGATGACGTCGGGCGCCAGCGCCTGCACCCGCGCCAGCATGTTCACCGACGGGCCGATGATGCTGACGCGCACATAGCCGGCCTCCACCAGGCCGCGCTCCACCACTGCCGCCCGGTCGGGGTCGCCGTCGATGACCAGGATGCTGAGATCCGATTCGCCCATGGTTGCCCGCTCACCGCCCCGACCCGTTGTTCCCGTGTTATACTGCCGCCCGCCCGCCGGCAGAAGGACCGACACCCGCCATGACCGACCCCCAGATCCTGTGGGAAGCCCTGTGGCTGCTGGCCTTCGCCGGCGCGGCCGGCATGATCTTCGTGCATCTGCTGCGGCAGACGCGGCCCGGCGACGACGGCGGCGACTGACCGGGCCGCATGCCGCTCACTCCGCCGCCGCCGCCGGCACGGCACCGTTACGTTCCGCCACCGCAGCCTCGAAGCGGCGCTTTTCCTCCGCCGCCGTCTCCGGCGAGAAGCGCACCGCCAGCGCCGCGAAGCTGCACACCACCACTGCGCAGCCCAGGTAGAACAGGCCCTGCTGGTAGGTCAGGCTCTCCGACTTGAACAGGAAGCCGGCCGCCACCGCACCGGCGTTGCCGCCCGCCCCGACGATGCCGGCCACCGCCCCCAGGGCCTTGCGGTTGATGAAGGGCACGACGCCGAAGGTCGCCCCCTCGCTCATCTGCACGAACAGCGAGAACAGCACCATGGCCGCCACCGCGACGACCAGAGTGGTCATCTGCGAGAACAGCATGAGCGCAAGGCCCTCCAGGAACAGCACCAGGAACAGGAACATCACCCGCCCCTTCAGCCCGGCGTTGCGCGCGAAGCGGTCGGAGAACACGCCGCCGAGGGTGCGGGCGAACAGGTTCATCAGCCCGAACAGGCCGGCGATGATGCCCGCCGTGGCGAGGTCCAGCTTGAAGGTGTCGAAGAAGTAGATGGCGGCGATGTTGTTGATGGTCAGCTCGACCCCGAAGCAGGCGGCATAGACGACGAACAGCGCCCACACCCGCACATCCCTGGCCGCCGCCACGAAGCCGCCGCCGGCGCCGGCGCTGTCCTTGGCCTCGGGCAGGTCGCCGCGGGCCCGCAGGTCGGCGAAGTTGCCGTCCGGGCAGTCGGTGGTGAAGCGCCAGTAAAGGGCGGCCATCACCAGCATCACCACCCCCGGCACCACCATGGCGAGGCGCCAGCCGAGCGTCTGCTCGACCCCCAGCATGAGCACGCCGGCCAGGATCAGCGGCATCACCATCTGCGTCACGCCGCCGCCCAGGTTGCCCCAGCCCGCCGTGGTGGCGTTGGCGGTGCCGACCACGTTCGGCGCGAACATGACCGAGGTGTGGTACTGGGTGATGACGAAGCTCGCCCCGATGGCCCCGATGCCGAGGCGGAACAGCAGGAAGGTCTCGTAGCTGTCGGCCAGCCCGATCAGCATGACCGGCAGCGAGCCCAGCATCAGCAGGCCGGTATAGGTCTTGCGCGGCCCGATGCGGTCGCACAGCGGCCCGATGATGAGGCGCACCAGCACCGTGATGGCGACCGAGGCGATGATGGTATTGCCGATCTCGCCCTTGGTCAGGCCCAGGTCCTCGCGCACCACCGCCATCAGCGGGGCGATGCCGAACCAGCCGAAGAAGCACACGAAGAACGCGGTCCAGGTAAGGTGGAAGGTGCGCATCTGCACCGTCTTCAGGGAGAAGAGGTTTATGCGCGTGGCCTTGTGCTTGATGTCCATCTGCAAGCCCTTTGCGTCGGGGCCGGAGCGCGCATGTCCGGGAAGGCGCCTGGTCCGGCCGCTGAAGTCATCCCCTGGCCGTCCGCGCTGCCCGATCCCTCGTTCCGCGGCGGCCACGCATGAAGACACCGTGACCGATGCCGGCCGCCGCACGCGGCTGCCGCATCTGTGGTCAGGCGTCTGTGCCTGGTCGTCCGCCGTTGGACGAGGAAGCTCTTGAGGTCTCCCCGCATCGGGAGTGGCGCCCGCCGCATCATCCGGCGGGGCCGACCGCAGTATCAGCAACCCCTGTGCCAACCGACGCCAAAGGCTCAAGCCTTCCGGCAACTGGTTGATCGAACAGGGAAAATGCCGAATGGAGGCAGCACCGACAGGGGTGGCGGCGGGGCCGAGGGAGAGTGGGTTAGCCTATTTATTGAGCATGCTGCACTTGCGTGCATGATTGTTGGGCATTCTCGGCGGGCATCCAGCCCCTCCACCCGGCACCTCGGCACCGGGAAGCGCATCAAAACAGGCACTTATGGCCGGGCCATTGGGTTGGCACGGGGATCGCAAGAGGAAGGCCTGAGCGGGCAACGGCGCCTGCTCCGCCGCCCCGCCGGGCGGCCGACATAGGGAAGCCCGAGGCTGGGCCCCACACCGGATGACGGCGTCCGACCACGCACTTGCCCCACGGGGCGGCGGCGTGATCGGGCGCCTTTTTCTTTGCACGATTTTTGTGCACCGCAGGATGGAGCACCAGACGATGACCCACGTGACCCACCCCTCCCCCGGCGCCGCCCGGCCGCGCCTTGTGGTGATCGGCAACGGCATGGCCGGCATCCGCGCCGTGGAGGACCTGCTCGACCGCGCGCCCGGCCTCTACGACATCACCGTGTTCGGCGCCGAGCCGCGGGTGAACTACAACCGCATCATGCTGTCGCCGCTGCTGGCGGGGGAGAAGTCCTTCGCCGACATCGTACTCAACGACCGCGACTGGTACGCCGCCAACGGCATCACCCTGCATGCCGGCGATCCGGTCGTGCGCATCGACCGCCTGGGGCGGCGGGTGGTGGCGCGCAGCGGCCTCGCCGTGCCCTACGACCGCCTCATCATCGCCACCGGGTCGAGCCCCATCGTCATCCCCATCCCCGGCGCAACGTTGCCCGGCGTCGTCACCTTCCGCGATGTGGACGACGTCGACGCCATGCTGGCCGCCTCCGCCAGGGGCGGCTCGGCCGTGGTCATCGGCGGCGGGCTGCTGGGGCTGGAAGCCGCCGTCGGCCTGAAGGCGCGCGGCATGGAGGTCACCGTCCTGCACCTCGCCGGCCATGTGATGGAACGCCAGCTCGACGCCTCCGCCGGGCATCTGCTGGCGGAGGAACTGCGGCGGCGCGGCCTCACCGTGCTTACCGGCGCCGATACCGCCGCCATCCTGGGCAACGACCGGGTGACCGGCGTGCGCCTGCGCGACGGCACCGAACTGGCCGCCGACATCGTCGTCATGGCGGTCGGCATCCGCCCCGACGCCCGCCTCGCCGCCGATGCCGGGCTTGATGTGGAGCGCGGCGTGGTGGTGGACGACCACATGACCACCTCCGACCCCGCCATCTTCGCGGTCGGGGAATGCGTGCAGCATCGCGGCCAGTGCTACGGCCTGGTGCAGCCGCTGTTCGAGATGGCGAAGGTGCTGGGCGCCCGGCTGTCGGGGGTGGAAACGGCGGGCTACGTCGGCTCCGTCACCTCCACCAAGCTGAAGGTCACCGGCGTCGACGTGTTTTCGGCCGGCGACTTCTCCGGCGGGCCGGGGACGGAGGACATCGTGTTCCGCGACGCCGGGCGCGGCGTCTACAAGCGGGTGGTGCTGGACGGCGGCCGGGTGAAGGGTGCCGTGCTCTACGGCGACACCGCCGACGGCGCCTGGTACTTCCAGCTGCTGAAGGCGGGCGAGGACGTCTCCGCCCGCCGCGACACCCTGCTGTTCGGCCAGGCCTTCGCCGCCGCCGGAGCGGGCACGGGAAACCCTACCGACGCCGTTGCAGCGCTGCCTGACGAAGCGGAAATCTGCGGCTGCAACGGCGTCTGCAAGGGCACCATCGTCCAGGCCATCACCACCAGGGGCCTGACGACGCTGGACGAGGTGAAGGCCCACACCAAGGCCGCCGGCTCCTGCGGCTCCTGCGCCGGGCTGGTGGAAGGGCTGCTGGCCCATACCCTCGGCGGTGCCTACGAGGCGGCGGCGGTGACGCCCCTGTGCAAGTGCACCGACCACGACCACGACAGCGTCCGCCGCCTCATCAAAAGCCAGGGACTCAAGAGCATTCCCGCCGTCATGCAGGCGCTGGAATGGAAGACCGCCGACGGCTGCGCCTCCTGCCGGCCGGCGCTCAACTTCTACCTGCTCGCCGCCTGGCCGGGGGAGTACGTCGACCACGCCGCCAGCCGCTTCGTGAACGAGCGCGTGCACGCCAACATCCAGAAGGACGGCACCTATTCCGTCGTGCCCCGCATGTGGGGCGGCCTGACCAACGCCAAGGAACTACGCGCCATCGCCGACGTGGTGGACAAGTTCGCCATCCCCACCGTCAAGGTCACCGGCGGCCAGCGCATCGACCTGCTGGGCATCCGGAAGGAAGACCTGCCGGCGGTGTGGGCCGACCTCAACGCCGCCGGCATGGTTTCGGGCCACGCCTACGGCAAATCCCTGCGCACGGTGAAGACCTGCGTCGGCAGCGAGTGGTGCCGGTTCGGAACCCAGGCCGCCATGTCCATCGGCATCGACCTGGAGCGCCTGACCTGGGGCTCGTGGACGCCGCACAAGTTCAAGATGGCCGTCTCCGGCTGCCCGCGAAACTGCGCCGAGGCCGCCATCAAGGACTTCGGCGTGGTGGCGACCGACGGCGGCTTCGACCTCTACGTCGGCGGCAACGGCGGCATCAAGGTGCGCGCCTGCGACCTGCTCACCAAGGTGACGACGGAGGCCGAGGTTCACGAATACGTCGGCGCCTTCATGCAGCTCTACCGGGAGGAAGCCCGCTACCTGGAGCGCACGGCACCGTGGATCGAGCGTGTCGGCCTCGACTTCGTGAAGACCCGCATCGTCGACGACGCCGCCAACCGCGCCGCCCTCAACGCCCGCTTCCTGGAAAGCCAGCGCCACAGCCAGTCCGACCCCTGGGCGGAGCAGACGCAGAAGCACGCCGCCTCCTTCAAGACCCTCGCGACGGTGGAGTGAGCCGCCATGGATCAGATCATCACCTGGACCGACGTCGGCCCCCTGGCCGACATCCCGCCGCAAGGCGCCCGCACCGTGGCCCATCCGCAGGGACGCATCGCCGTCTTCCGCACCGTCGACGATCAGGTCTTCGCCCTGCGCGATGCCTGCCCGCACAAGGGCGGCCCGCTGTCGGAAGGGATCGTCCACGGCCGCTCGGTCACCTGCCCGCTGCACAACTGGGTCATCGACCTCGGCACCGGCGCGGCGCAGGGGCCGGACGAAGGCTGCACCGGCACCATCCCGGTGCGCATCGAGGACGGCCGCGTGTTTCTCGGTCTCGTCCCCTGGGCCGGCGGCGGCAGCGGCGGAGGCTGTGCCCATGGCTGACGGCGCCATCCGCACCACCTGCCCCTATTGCGGCGTCGGCTGCGGCCTGATCGCCAGCCCGACGCGCGACGGCTGGGCGGTCGGCGGCGACCCCGACCACCCGGCCAACCGCGGCCGCCTGTGTTCCAAGGGCGCGACGCTCATGGACACGGTGACGGCCGAGGCGAACGGCCCGGTCCGCCTGCTCCACCCCCTGGTGGACGGCCGCCGCACCGGCTGGGACGAGGCGGTGACCGCCGTCGCCGGCCGCCTGTCGGCGGTGGTGGCGGAGCACGGGCCGGACGCGGTCGGCTTCTACGTCTCCGGCCAGCTGCTGACCGAGGACTATTACGCCGTCAACAAGCTGGCGAAGGGCTTCATCGGCACGCCGCACGTCGACACCAACTCGCGCCTGTGCATGGCCTCCACCGTCGCCGGCCACAAGCGGGCCTTCGGCGCCGACGTGGTGCCGGGCAGTTACGAGGACCTGGAGCTGGCCGATCTGGTGGTGCTGGTGGGCTCCAACCTCGCCTGGTGCCACCCGGTGCTGGCCCAGCGGCTGCGGGCGGCGCGGCGCGACCGGGGCACGAAGGTGGTCGTCATTGACCCCCGCCGCACCGCCACCTGCGACCTCGCCGACCTGCACATCGCCCTGCCGCCGGGGCAGGACGTGGCGCTGTTCAACGGATTGCTGACCCACCTGGAGCGGGTTGGGGCGGTGGATCGCGAGTACGTGCTGCGCCACGTCGCGGGCTTTGACGATGCATTGGCGGCGGCGCGCGCCGATACGCCTCCCGACGTGGAGGGCGTGGCGCTGTTCTACCACTGGGTCGCCACCACGGCGAAGACGGTCACCGTGTTCAGCCAGGGCGTCAACCAGTCGAGCCGCGGCACCGACAAGGTCAACGCCATCCTCAACGTGCATCTGGCGACGGGGCGGGTCGGCCTGCCGGGCGCGACGCCGTTCTCCGTCACCGGCCAGCCCAACGCCATGGGCGGGCGGGAGGTGGGCGGGCTCGCCAACCAGCTTGCCGCCCACATGAACCCCGACGACCCCCACGACGTCGACCGCCTGCGCCGCTTCTGGCGGGCGCCGGCCCTGAAGGGCGGCCAGGGGCTGAAGGCGGTGGAGCTGTTCGAGGCGGTGCGGGCGGGGCGCATCAAGGCGCTGTGGATCATGGCGACCAACCCCGCCGTCAGCCTGCCCGAGGGCGATCTGGTGCGCGAGGCGCTGGCCGCCTGCCCCACCGTCATCGTCTCCGACATGGTGGCCGACACCGACACCCAGCGCTTCGCCCACATCCGCCTGCCCGCCGCCGGCTGGGGGGAGAAGGACGGCACCGTCACCAATTCCGAACGCCGCATCTCCCGCCAACGGCCCTTCCGGGTGCCGGCCGGGGAGGCGAAGCCCGACTGGTGGATCGTGACGCAGGTGGCCCGCGCCATGGGCTTTGGCGCCGGCTTCCGCTACCGCGCGCCGGTGGACCTGTTCCGCGAGCACGCCGCCCTGTCGGCCTTCGAGAACGACGGCCTGCGCGCCTTCGACATCGGCGGCCTCGCGACCCTGAAGCCGCGTGCCTACGACGCGCTGGCGCCGGTGCAGTGGCCGGTACCGGCAGGCACCTCGGCCGGCACCGCCCGGCTCTACGGCGACGGCCGCTACACCCACGCCAACGGCCGCGGCCGCATGATCGCGGTGCGGCAGGAGGCCCCGGTGGAGCGGGCCTCGCTGCGCTTCCCCCTCATCGCCAACACCGGCCGTTACCGCGACCAGTGGCACACCATGACGCGCACCGGCCTGTCGCCCCGCCTCGCCGCCCACCGGCCGGAGCCGCTGGTGGAGATGCACCCCGACGACGCCGCAGCATGCGGCCTCGTCGACGGGGCGCTGGCCTGCGTCACCAGCCGGCGCGGCGAGGGGGTGATGCGGGTGGCCATTACCGACGCCCAGCGGCCGGGCGAGGTGTTCCTGCCCATGCACTGGAGCGACACCCTCTCTGCCGCCGGCAGCATCGGGCGCCTGATCCCCGGCCACGTCGATCCCGTCTCCGGCCAGCCGGAAAGCAAGCACGTGCCGGCGCGGGTTGAGCCGCTGCGGCCGGCGTGGCAGGGCCTGCTGTTCACCCGCGCGCCCGTCGACCTCGGCGGCCTGCCCTACTGGGTGCGGCAGGCGGCCGGGCCCTGCGCCGTCTACGACCTGGCCGGCGACGGCGCCTTCCCGCTCGACCGCCTGGAGGGCGACCGGCTCGACTACGCCGACGCCCGCCACGGCATCGCCCGCCATGCCTGGATCGCCGCCGACGGCCGCTTCGCCGCCTGCCTGTTCCTGGCGCCGGAGCGGCCGGAGGTGGCGCGCGACTGGCTGCGCGACCTGTTCGCCGCCGCCACCCTCTCCGCCGCCGACCGGGCCTTGCTGCTGGCCGGCCGGGCGCCGGACGGCGGGGCGGTGGTGGAGAGCGGCGGCATCGTCTGCTCCTGCATGGCCGTCGGCCGCGCCGCCATCGAGGCGTCGGCCGGGGCCGGTGCGCTCACCGCCGAAGACATCGGGCGCCTGACCGGCGCCGGCACCGGATGCGGGTCCTGCGTCCCCGAGATCAAGGAGATCCTGAGCCATGCCAAACCCGCCGTCGCCGCCTGAGGCGCTGCCCTACCTGCCCGTGTTCCTCGACGTGCGCGGCCGCAAGGTCGTGCTGGTCGGCGGCACCGAGGCGACCGCCAGCAAGGCCCGCCTGACCGTGCGAGCCGGCGCCGCCGCCGTGGTGGTGGCCGACAGCCTGTGCCCCGACCTCGCCGCCCTGGTGCGCGAGGGGAGCGTGGTGTGGCACCGCGATCCCTTCCGCCCCGACCTGCTGGACGGCGCCGTCATCGTCATCGACGGCAGCGGCGACGCGGCCCTGACCGCCGCCGTGCGGGCGGCGGCGCAGGCCCGCGCCATACCCTGCAACGTGGTCGACGTGCCGGAGCAGTGCGACTTCATCGTGCCGGCGATCCTCGACCGCTCGCCGGTGGTGGTCGCCGTTTCCACCGGCGGGGCGGCGCCAGCGCTCGCCCGCACCATCCGCCAGCGGCTGGAAACCGCCATTCCCGCCGGCTATGGCCGCCTCGCGCGGGCGGCGCAGGCGTGCCGCCAGCGGGTGAAGGACGCCCTGCCGACCGCCCGCGCCCGCCAGCGGTTCTGGGACGGCGTGCTGACCGGCGATCTGGCCGACACCCTCATGGCGCTGCCGGAGGCCGAGGCGGTGGCGCGCATTCAGGCGGACCTAGCCCGCTTCACCGCCGCCCCGGCGGAGGAAGGTTCCGTCACGCTGGTCGGCGCTGGCCCCGGCGACCCTGGCCTGCTCACCCTGCACGCGGTCAAGGCCATCGAATCGGCCGACGTCATCCTGCACGATGCCCTGGTGCCGGACGCCATCCTGAGCCTCGCCCGCCGCGAAACCCGCTGCGTGCCGGTGGGCAAGCGGGCCGGGCGGCCGTCGGTGGCGCAGGCCTTCACCAACCGCATGATGGCCGCGTGCGCCGCCCGCGGCCTGCGGGTGGTGCGGCTGAAGGGCGGCGATCCGTTCATCTTCGGCCGCGGCGGCGAGGAAGCCGAGTACCTGCGCCGCAAGGGCATCGCCGTGCGCATCCTTCCCGGCATCACGGCGGCGGTGGGGGCGGCGGCGGAGCTTGGGTTGCCGCTCACCCACCGGGGCGTCGCCCGCTCGCTGCGGCTGGTGACGGCGCAGTGCCGCAGCGCCGCCGAGACCGCCGCCATCGACTGGCACAGCCTCGCCGATCCGGCCACCACGCTGGCGGTCTACATGGGGCGGGAGCAGGCGGGCACCATCGCCGCCGCCCTCATGGCCGCCGGCCTGCCGCCCGCCACCCCGGCCGCCATCGCCGCCGATGCCTGCCGGCCGCAGCGGGCGCACGCCTTCGCCACCGTCGCCACCCTGGGATCAGCCGCCGCCAGCCTCGGCGGTGACGGGCCGGCGCTGCTGTTCATCGGCGATGCGGTGGCGTCCGCCCCCGGCTTCGCGGCGGCCCTGGCGGCAGCACGAGAGGCGGGAGCGGCCGCCTGAGCGGACCGCCGCGCCGTCAGTCGTCGTCGGCGTAGCGGGCGGCGATGGCGCGGAAGTCGTCGGCAATGCG
This sequence comes from Caenispirillum bisanense, assembly GCF_039523075.1. Taxonomy (NCBI): domain Bacteria; kingdom Pseudomonadati; phylum Pseudomonadota; class Alphaproteobacteria; order Rhodospirillales; family Novispirillaceae; genus Caenispirillum; species Caenispirillum bisanense. The sequence continues at coordinate 7,322 of NZ_BAAAEP010000058.1, read as the reverse complement.
CAGGAAGGCGTCGACGATGTCGGGGTCGAAGTGGCTGCCGCGCCCCTCGGTGATGATCGCCACCGCCTTCTCGTGCGGAAAGGCCGGCTTGTAGACGCGGCGGCTGATGAGCGCGTCGTAGACGTCGGCCACCGCCATCAGCCGGGCCGACAGCGGGATGGCCTCGCCCGCCAGACCGGCGGGGTAGCCGCTGCCGTCCCATTTTTCGTGGTGGCCGGCGGCGATCTCCATGGCGTAGCGCAGGAAGTCCACCCCCTGGTCGGCCTGCCCGTCCAGCGCCGCCAGCAGCGCCTCGCGTCCGAGGGCGGCGTGGCGCTTCATGATGGTGAATTCCTCGTCGGTCAGCCGCCCCGGCTTGAGCAGGATGGCATCGGGAATGCCCACCTTGCCGACGTCGTGCAGCGGCGCCGACTTGAACAGCAGGTCGATGGTGCGGTCGTCCAGGTCGGCGGCGAAGCGGGCATGGCCGCGCAGTTCCTCCGCCAGCCGGCGGACGTAGTACTGGGTGCGGCGGATGTGGTTGCCGGTCTCGTTGTCGCGGGTTTCGGCCAGCGAGGCGAGAGCGCGAATGGTGACGTCCTGGGTCATCACCACCTCTGCCGTGCGCTGGCGCACCCGGTCTTCCAGCTGGCGGTTCTGGTCGCGCAGGGCGGCCTGGGCGCGGCGCAACGTGAGGTGAGTGGCGACGCGCGCCAGCACCACCGGCGGGCTGATCGGCTTGGTGATGTAGTCGACGGCGCCGCAGGTGAAGCCGTGCGCCTCGTCATGGGCCTGGCCCAAGGCGGTGACGAAGATCACCGGCAGGTCGGCGGTGCGCGGGTCGGCCTTGATGCGGCGGCAGACTTCCAGCCCGTCCATGCCCGGCATCATCACGTCCAGCAGCACGAGGTCGGGCAGCACATCGCCGGCCAGCCGCGACAGCGCCTGCGGCCCGTCCTTGGCCACCACCAGCGCGTACTGGTCGCGCAGCAGGTCCACCAGGACCTTCACGTTGATCGGTTCGTCATCGACGATGAGTATGCGGGCCTGCCGCTGCGCCACTGCCTGTTCCATCATCCCCCACCCTGCACGCCCACGCCCCGGCGGCCTATTCCGCCGCCCGGGGGGCCACCTCGTCGAGGACGGCAAGCGCATCCTCGAAGTCGAAATCCTCGGCCAGCCGCACCAGCCGGCGTGCCGCCGCTTCCGTGGCGGTGCCGGCGAACAGCGCCGCCGCCGCCGCCGCCGCCGCGCCGGCCGCGCGGGGGGCGGAAGGGGTGCTGCCGACGCTGATGTTCAGCCTGGGCGAACTGATGCAGATCGAGGCGGCGCTGCGCGAAGGCGGTCTCGGCCGCGACACCGGCGAGGGCATGGTGGAGGCGGTGAAGCCCCGCCTGCGCGACCGGCTGTACCTGTCGGGCATCGTCTATGGCGGTGTCGGTGACTGGACGGTGTGGCTGAACGGCCGGCCCCTGCGCCCGGCGGAGCCGAAGGGCAACCTGTTCGAGGTGATCGAGGTCACCCCGCGCCAGGTGGTGCTGCTGGTGGCCTGGGGCGACACCACCCGCCAGGTGGTCCTGGAACCCAACCAGACCTTCGATCCCGCCTACGGCCGGGTGGTGGAGGGGCGGGGGCTGTAGCGGTCAGGGCGCGCAGGGCGCCCCGCAGCGGTGGACCAGGAACGACGGCTGCCGCCACCGCACGATGTCGTCGCCGGCGTCTTCACGGAAGAGGTTGGAACTGTCGGTGTTGTCCCCTTCGGGGGCCGAACGATCTCCGACGCGGGAGGTGCTGCCCACCGGGAAGGCGCCTTCGCCGTTCTTGCCGTGGCTCACCAGAACGTAGGCGGCCCGATCAGTATCCGGCGTGGCCAGATTTGCCCCGTTCCTCACCTCAAGACCACCGGCAGCGTTGTTATACTCGGGGAAGACGTTTCCGACCCTCTGAAGGGCATTGGCCGCCGGTGTGGCGACAAAGTACGAGAAGCGCCGGTTCCACCCGTCCAGGCTCACCGTGTCCGGCAGCCCGAGGGTGACCCACGGAATGACCCCGTTATCAGCATTGCCGATGTTGCAGCCGCCGGCGTTGCGCGCTTCCTGCCCCGCATTGGCGGCCTGACTGGCGTCAGCGGGGCAGGGCAGGCGCTGGAAGCGCATGACGTAGAGCAGCAGCGCGTCCTCGATCTGGTCCATGTTGGCCTGGGTCTGGCGCACGCGGGTGCGGTCCAGCAGCGGGTTCATGGCCAGCAGGCCGCCGCCCACCAGAATGCCGAAGATGATCAGCACGATGGACATTTCGATCAGCGTGAAGCCGCGCTGACGCGAGGCGGTGCGAGAGTGACGCATCAGTTGACCCCAAGCCCGACGCCGCCGAACCAGAAGCGCGAGTTGCCGACAGGGAAGATTTCGATCTCGTCGAACCACGGGCCGGCCGCAGTGCTGCCGTTGGCCCGGTTGTAGAGGTAGATTTCCATGAACTGCGGATTGACCGTCGGCGTGGTGGGCTGCGACGCCGCGATCTGGCCGTTGCACCAGTTGTAGGCCTGCCCCCACTGATTGATGAACGGCGGGAAGATCTCCTGCGCGCCCAGCACGCCGCCGGTGGTGAACCAGTTGTTGGCGTAGCAGCGATAGACGGTGCCGACGATGCGGTCGTTCAGGCGGAACACGATGCCCACCGCCTGCGGCTGCGTGATGGTGCCGGCAAAATGCGGGTCGAAGGCGAGGGCCAGGAATAGGCGCCGCAGCACCTCGCCGTTCTGCATGCCGGAGAAGCCAAGGGTCAGGGGCGTGCTGATGGACCGGCAGCCCCCGCCGCCCTGGCGCGAGCCCATGAAGTAGATCCGTCCGGCATCCGAGTTCAACGGGACGCTGACATTGTTCTGGAAACGCATCTCGCCGGAGTTGATGAACGGGCCGGTATCGTTCGGCGTCGACACATAGCAGGGCGAGCCGAGGCTGAGGTTGTAGTCCATCGTGTAGTTGCGGCGAACCTGGGCGTTGTTCTTGCCCTTGGTGGTCACGACGTCATCGCGGTTGCCGCCGCCTGAGGCGCCGAGCCTTTCGTAAAAGTCCCAGTAGGCGTGCAGATTGCCGCTGCTGTACATGGTGACGGTGCGGTTGTCGTTGTTCACCCAGTTGCCGCTGGCGTCATGCCCCGGCGGCGGCGGGCATTCCTGCGCCTTCGGCCGGCCGTTGGGCTTGCCGTTCGCCATGTAGCACCCGGCGCCGGGATTACCCGGCTCGGGTTCGGGGTCGGGATTCTGGGTGGTTTCGTATGTGATGTTGAGTGTGAGGGTAAGCCAACCGCCGGGCGACCGCGCCTCCTGGCCTTCGGTTTTGGCGAGGACCGTGATGGTCCGGTTGGTACCGTTGGCGACATGGGGGATGGTGAACTGATAGGTCACGCGATCGCCCTGCCCCAGATCTAGCGTCTGGAGCAGGTCGGTGTCTTCCGCAACGGTGTCGGGCGTGACCGCGCTGGCGGCGTCCTGTGGATCACGGTAGCGGGTTATCATGGTAAGGGAGCAATCGGCGCCCGGATTGGAAACGCCAACCACCACTTCCACTTCCGTTCCGCCGGTGGGAACACTGACGGCAGCCGAGGCGGTGAGCCCCGTTACGGCGAACCCGCTCACACCGGTCCCGGTCACGCCCTCGATATCGGCGTCGCTACACACGCACCGAAATTCGGTGAGGTCGGGGACTGAGACGATATCGTCGAAGTAGGCGTTGGGGGGCGGCGACAGATTTGCGCCTTCCGTATTGAAGGGGCCGACACTGAACTGGGCCGGATTGAAGCCGCCGCCGCAGGTCACACCGGCATCACGCGCGCAGTTTGCTTCCTCGGTCTGGCTCCCCGTCGTGCCTGCCTGAGCGCCTCCGGCTGAGAAAGACCGGTTGGGGCCGTGGCTCATGAGAATGTACGGGGTGTCGCTCGGACCGGACAAAAGTGGCGGGTTCGGCGGAGTGGCGCTGAGCGACGCCAAATCGCCGCCGAAGCATATGCTGGGCCTGCCAGGGGTGCCAACGGCCGGTCCTGAGACGGCGTAGGTGAGGAGGCTTCCCCATTCATCCTGTGCGTCCGTGGCCTTCAGTCCGAGGTCGACATAAGGCAAGGTGCCCCAGGTTGGGCTCGTGCAGTTGGCGGGGCCGCGGCCAGGATTATTTACCGGGTCGATAGCAGGGCAGGGAAGAACGCCACCGCTTTTCACCAGATTAACGGCCAGGGCCGTATAGGCAGCCTCCGCCGCCTTCTGGAAATTCTCGGTGAACTGCAGGTCACGCTGGGGGGTGAAGTAGCGGTATCCGACGGTGATCAGCAGGGCAGCCATCGTGATGATCACGACGAACTGCATCAGTGCCACGCCACGTTGGGACTCGATGTCGCCCAGATGCCGCCTTACGGGATTCACGTCCGCCCCCTGTTGTGGGTGACCCGGATGAGGTACGCGCGGAACTCCGCATGAAGAAAAGGACCGGCACGACTGTCGGATCGTGCCGGTCCTTCTGCCCGTCGCCTTACAGGCGGCTGCAGACAGCGTAGGAGTTGTCGGCGGTGATCGTGTTGGTGGCGACCGCCGCACCGGCGTTGGCCGCGGTGGTGGCGGTCAGGCCGGCCGGGTTAACCGAGACGCGAATGTCGCCGCTGTTGCTCTGGCCGTTGTCGTATTGGGTCAGAATACGCAGAACCACATCGCCCGGGACGCGGCTCGTGCAGAGCGTCGGAGCAGTGGCCGCAAATCCGCCGCCGCCTTCCGAAATGAAGAACAGCCCGCCGAAGGCATTGGTCGGGTTGGTCGTGTCGGCGAGGGCGCCGGTGATCAGGCCGGCGGCGCGCATGTGCGCCCAGAAGGTCTGACGCTCGGCCGCGGAAATCAGGCCGTTGCCGTTACCGTTGGCGCCCGTGCCGGTCCAGCGCGTCTGTGCTCCGCTGTCGTCGCCCGGCAGGGCGCGGTAGGTGCCCTGGTAGTTGCTGACGGCGGCAGTGTAGCCCTGGATGGCGTTCATCATGTTGTTCTGGCGGGAGCCCTTGATCAGCTCCTGGCCCTTGATCACGCCGCCGACGAGCAGGCCGATGATGACAAGGACGATCGACAGTTCGATCAGCGTGAAGCCCTTCTGGGACTCCAGCGTACCCAACTTGGCGGACGGGGTCTGCATGGTGCGCACGATGATTCTCCTATCCCTCCCGCAGGCGCCTGCGCCGGCGTCGCGGTCCCCACACACAGGGAGTGACGGTGGTGATGAGCGACGCCCCCGGCGTCGCTGCGATCTTCCGATGCGACACTACGCCGTAGGCTCATCAACTGCCACCTATCATACGCCTCATTTCCTTAAAATTGATCCGGGCCGGAGCGCATATCCCGAAGGTCATAGGTGCGTCGGGTCCGGGCCACCGGCAGGCGGAGTCGCCGTCAGCGGGGATCGACCTCCAGGCAGACCGCCATGGCCCGCTGGCTCTGCTCCGGCGGCGGCGAGGGGGTGAGGCCGGGGCCGAGGGCGCGCAGGCCGCCGGTCGAGTCGCCCTCCACCACCGCCGCGCGCAGGCGGCCGGTGACGGTGTCGCCGTCGTCCAGCCGGTGGTCCAGGCGCACCGCTGCCGCCGCCGGCACGCCGGTCAGGCACAGCGACGGACCGAGGCCGAGCACCCGGTCGGCAAACAGCATGGCGCCGCCGAAACGGTTGCGCGGCAGCGGCAGGAAGGGGACGTAGGCGGCCTGCGGCTCCGCCTGCCACAACCCCGCCCGGGCGAGGTCGAGCCATGCCGCCACCGCCTCGGTCGGCTGCGGCGAGGCCAGGTCCACCGGCGGGCCGTCCCAGCGGCCGTTGCCGGCGAGGCCGCGCACCCCCGGCGGCACGGCGGCGAAGCCGCGCGGATCGGCGCCGGGCAGGGCGCCGTGGCGGGCGTGGTAGACCAGCACCATGGTGCGCACCGCCTCCAGGTCCTGGCGGGTCTTGAACAGGCGCGCGACCTCCACCAGATCGCTGCCGCTGACGCCGATGACGGCGGCGAACAGGCCCAGCAGCAGGGCCAGCACGGCGGTATGGCTGGCGGAGCGGCCGCCGCCGGCCCCGGACGCCATGGCGCTACAGCGTCAGGCGGGAGGTATCGACGCTGCCGAGCCCGGCGCCTTCGCCCATGGACGCCTCCCGCATGGCCAGCTTCAGGTCGGTGGCGTTGTCGGCCTCGGCCATGGCGGTGTCTTCGTCGATGACGCCGGCGCGGAACAGGGCCAGCAGCGACTGGTCGAAGGTCTGCATGCCGTTGGCGGCGTTGTCGGCCATCACCTTCTTGATGTCCTTCACCTCGCCCTTGCGGATCAGATCCTTGATGAGGCCCTGGTTGAGCAGAATCTCCAGCGCCGCCCGCCGCTTGCCGTCCACCGTGCGCACCAGCCGCTGCGACAGCAGCGCCTTCAGGTTCAGCGACAGGTTCAGCAGCACCTGGTTGTGCATGTCCTGCGGGAAGAAGCTGAGGATGCGGTCCAGCGCCTGGTTGGCGTTGTTGGCGTGCAGGGTGGCAAGGCACAGGTGGCCGGTTTCCGCGATGTTGATGGCGTATTCCATGGTCACATGGTCGCGGATCTCGCCCAGCAGGATCAGGTCGGGCTTCTGGCGCAGGGCGTTCTTCAGCGCCGATTCGAAGCTGTGGGTGTCGCTGCCGACCTCGCGCTGGGTGACGATGCACTGGCCATGCTCGTGCACGTATTCAACCGGGTCTTCGATGGTGATGATGTGCCCCGGCGCCGAGTGGTTGCGCTGGCCGATCATGGCCGCCAGGGTCGTCGACTTGCCCGAGCCGGTGCCGCCCACCATGATGACCAGCCCGCGCTTCTCGTTGGCGAGGGAATACAGCTGGTCCGGCAGCTTCAGCTGTTCCAGGGTCGGGATTTCGGTGGTGATCTTGCGGATCACCAGCCCCGGCAGGCCGCGCTGGCGGAAGATGTTGATGCGGAAGCGGCCGACGCCTTCGATCATGTAGGCCATGTTGAACTCGCACTCCGCCTCGAAGGCGGCGCGCTGGGCGTCGGTCAGCAGCTCGGCCAGGATGCCCTGCACGTGGCCCAGCTGCAGCGGCTGGTCGATCAGCGACTGGAAGCCCGATCCGCGCAGGATGGGCGGCGCACCCACGGTGATGTAAAGGTCCGATCCGTCCGGCCCCGACAGGGCGGTCAGCCAGGCGTGCAGGTAATCAAGCATCATGGCGCCGCGCCCCTAGTTGAAGAACGAACGCAGGCCGCGCTTGCGGCCACCCTCGGCGGCCACCGGCTCGCGCTCCGCCGGTTCCGGCTCCGGCGGCGGGGCGGCGGCGGCCGGGGGCGGCGGCGGAGGCGGCGGCGC
>NZ_BAAAEP010000057.1:0-26118 GCF_039523075.1 Caenispirillum bisanense | reverse complement strand
CTTCACCAGCCTCGCGCAGCTTACTGCCGACGCTGGGCAAGACATACAAGGGACCACAAAACAAACCACCCCCGCAGGGGGCAAGCGCGACCGCGCGCCGCCGCGCAGCGGCGTGAGCCAAGCGGCCGGAGGCCGCGCCCGGCGCCTGAGGACAAAAACAAACCAAGGCCCGGCTCCCCCCAGGGAGCCGGGCCTTTCCCGTTGCAGGCGGCGGCCCTCCCTCCACCGAAACAGGAACCCCACGGCGGGTACCGCGTTCAGCAGGGGGGACATCGGCACCGGCACCAGCACCAGCACCAGCGCGGAAGAGAGAGGGAGCAGCGGCCATGTTTGCGCAACCGGCCACCTTCGCACCCTATTGCGGACCCGGCGTGGCGCCGGTGGCCCTGTGGGCGACGTGGAACCTGGACCCCTGGCTGCTGCTGGGGCTGGCTGCCTTCGCCGCCGCCACCTTCGCCCCCGCCCTGCGGCGGCGGGCCGGGCTGGCGCCGCCGGACCGGCGCGAGGCGCTGGCGCTGGCGGCCGGTCATGCGGTGCTGGTCCTCGCCTTCGTGTCGCCGCTGTGCGCCCTGTCGTCGTCGCTGTTCTCTGCCCGCATCGGCCATCACATGCTGATGATCGCCGTCGCCGCGCCGCTGCTGGTGGCCGGCGGCGCCACCCGCCTGCTGGTGCCGGAGCGGCCCGACGGCGCCCCGCCGCGCCTGTCGCTCACCGCCGCCACCCTGATCCATGCCGCCCTGCTGTGGCTGTGGCATGCGCCGCTGCCCTATGCCTGGGCGCTGGCGTCGCCGGCGCTCTACTGGCTGATGGAACTGTCGCTGCTCGGCTCGGCGCTGCTGTTCTGGGATGCCCTGGCGCGGCGGCGGGAGGCGGTGCCGGCGGTGCTGCTGACGCTGGTGACCTTCATGGCGCAGATGGGCCTGCTGGGCGCCATCCTGACCTTCGCGCCGCAGCCGCTCTATGCCTTCCACCTGCTGACCACCGCCGACTGGGGCCTGACGCCGCTGGAGGACCAGCAGCTGGCGGGGCTGGTGATGTGGGTGCCGGGCAGCGTGCCCTATGCCGTGGCCGGCCTGCTGGCGCTGGCGGGATGGCTCAACCGCCGGCAGCTCCAGGAGCGGGACGGTGCGGCGTGAGCAGTGTCGCCCTGGTCACCTACCTGAAGGCCCTGCACATCGCCGCCCTGGTGTTCTGGTGCGCCGGGCTGGTGGCGCTGCCGGCCATGCTGCTGCGCCGCGCCGCGCCCGATGACGAGCCGGAGCGCCGCCGCATCCGCATCGCCAACCGCCGCGCCTTCGTGTTCATGGTCTCGCCGGCGGCCTTCATCGCCATCGGCAGCGGCATCGCCCTGATCTTCGCCGCCACCGTCTTTCACCCCTGGCTGTTCCTCAAGCTGGCGGCGGTCGGGGTCATGGCGGTGGCGCACCTGCAGATCGGGCGCGTGGTGATGCGGGTGGCGCGCGATCACGACTGGCAGCCGCCGGCCTGGCGCCTGGTGCCGGTGCTGGGCGGCAGCCTGGGGGCGATCCTGGCGGTCCTGTGGCTGGTGCTCGCCAAGCCGGCGGTGGGCACGCAGTTCCTGCCGTGGTGGCTGCACCAGCCGCTGGCGGTTCAGACCCTGTCGCTGGCAGCACCGCCGCTGCCGCCGCCCGAGGCGGCCGCGGCCGCAGCGTCGTCCTCGTCGACCGCCGCATCCTCCTCGTCCCCGTCCTCAGCCACCATGATGCCGATCTGATGCTCGAACACCAGCTTCCCGCCATGCCAGCCGGCGATGCCCACCGCCACGAACCCGAGGCCCGACAGGAACAGGCCCCAGGGGAAAATGACGGACTCGCCGCCGGCCAGCCGCAGGCCCCAGTTGGCGCCGATCACCGCCAGCATCAGCATGGCGGCGACGGCGTGGCTCCAGCTTTCGCCGCGATGGCGGATGCCGCGCACCGCCAGCAGTTCCAGGGTGCCGACCGCGCCCGCCGCGATGCCGAGCACGAAGCCCCACCCGCTGGTCCATACCGAGGCGCGGGCGAAGAACGGGTCGCCGGTCCACCAGTAGAAGGCATCGCAGCCGAGCGTCGCCGCCACCAGGGCGATGGGGAAGGTGACCAGCATGGCATGCAGCGGATGCCCGGCAATGGCGATCTTGGAGGCAATGGGCTGCAGGTCGGGCGGTTCCATCGGCTTGCTGAGGTCGGGCATGGGGGCGGGGCTCTCCTGCACGGGGCGGCGGCGGACGGCGGGGACGCCGTCGCACAGCGAACGCGGGCAGCACCGCGCCCGTTCGTCCGCCCGACGCGCGCCGCCCTGGCCGCCGTCACCGCCGCCGCCCTGACAGCCTGCAGCGGCCCGCTGTCGACCCTCGACCCGGCCGGCGGGCAGGCGCAGCATGTCGCCCTGCTGTGGTGGGTGATGCTGGCGGGGTCGGTGCTGATCCTGGCCGGCATCATGGGCACCGCCCTCTATGCCCTGCGCCGCAACCGGCGCGGCCATGGGGTGTCGGAGCGCGCCATGCTGATCGGTGGCGGCGTGCTGTTCCCCTTCGTCACCCTGTTCGCCCTGATGGTGTGGAGCCTGGTCGGCGAGCGTCTGGCGGCGGAGGACGATCCGTCCCTGTTCCAGCTGGAGGCGCGCGGCCATCAGTTCTGGTGGGAGTTCACCTATCCCGACGTCGGCGGCGCCCCGCTCTACGGCGCCGGCGAGGCCCTGATCCCGGCCGGCGAGCCGCTGCTGGTGGCGCTGGAGTCGCAGGATGTCATCCACAGCTTCTGGGTGCCGCGGCTGGCCGGCAAGATGGACGCCATTCCCGGCCGCACCAACCTCATGCGGCTGTCGGCCGACGCCCCCGGCACCTATGCCGGCCAGTGCGCCGAGTTCTGCGGCAACCAGCACCTGAACATGCGCTTCATCGTCCACGCCCTGCCGGCGGCGGAGCTGGCGGCGCGGCTGGAGGCGCTGGCCGCCACCGCGCCCGACCCCGCCCTGCCCGGCGCCGCCGACTTTGCCGAGCACTGCGCCGCCTGCCACAGCGTCGACCCGCGCCAGCGCGGCGGCCCCGGTCCCAACCTCGCCGCCCTGGCCTTGCGCAGCCAGCTGGGCGGCGGCGCCCCCTACGCCGGGGCCGACGACCTGCGGCGCTGGCTGCTCGACCATCCCGACATCAAGCCAGGCAGCCGCAAGCCGCCGACCACCGTCAACCACGACACCCTCGACCGCATCATCACGTACCTGGAGAGCACCCGCCCATGAGTCTCGACCCGACCCGGCAGCGGCAGGTGCAGGAACTGGCGTCCCTGTGGGGGGCGCCGCCCGGATGGCGGTCGCTGTCGGCGGTGAACCACACGGTGGTCGGCATCCGCTTCATGGTCACCGCCTTCGTGTTCTTCCTCATCGGCGGCGTGCTGGCCATGCTGATCCGGGCGCAGCTGGCCATGCCGGGCAACGACTTCGTCGGGCCGGAGGTCTACAGCCAGCTCTTCACCATGCATGGCACGGTGATGATGTTCCTGTTCGCCATTCCGGTGATCGAGGGCTTCGCCATCTACATGCTGCCGAAGATGCTGGGGGCGCGCGACCTGGCCTTCCCGCGCCTCAGCGCCTTCGCCTACTGGTGTTATCTGTTCGGCGGCATCATCGTCGTCGGCTCGCTGCTGGTGGGCATGGCGCCCGATACCGGCTGGTTCATGTACACGCCGCTGTCGTCGAGCGCCTATACCCCCGGCATCAATGCCGACGTGTGGCTGATCGGCGTCACCTTCGTCGAGGTTTCGGCGGTGGCGGCGGGGGTGGAGTTCATGGCCACCATCCTGAAGGTGCGCACCGCCGGCATGGCGCTCAACCGCATGCCCATCCTGGCGTGGTACCTGTGGGTGACGGCGGCCATGATGGTGATCGGCTTCCCGCCGCTGATCCTCGGCAGCATCCTGCTGGAGATCGAGCGCGCCTTCGACTGGCCGTTCTTCGACCCCACCCGCGGCGGCGACCCGCTGCTGTGGCAGCACCTGTTCTGGCTGTTCGGCCACCCGGAGGTCTACATCATCTTCCTGCCGGCGGCGGGCATCATCTCCACCATCCTGCCGGTGATGGCGGGGCGGCCGCTGGTCGGCTACACCTGGATCGTGTGCAGCATCGTGGCGCTGGGCTTCATCAGCTTCGGGCTGTGGGTGCACCACATGTTCACGGTGGGCATCCCGCATCTGGCGCTGGGCTTCTTTTCCGCCGCCAGTCTGCTGGTGGTGCTGCCGACATCGGTGCAGTTCTTCGCCTGGCTCGCCACCCTGCTGAAGGGGCGACCGCGCATGGACCTGCCCATGCTGTTCGTCTACGGCTTCTTCTTCACCTTCGTGATCGGCGGGCTGACCGGCGTCATGGTGGCGGTGGTGCCGTTCGACTGGCAGGTCCACGACACCCACTTCGTGGTCGCCCACTTCCACTATGTGCTGATCGGCGGCCAGATCTTCCCGGCGCTGGCCGCCGCCTACTACTGGCTGCCCCACTTCACCGGCCGGACGGCGAGCCGCACCGTCGGCGTCATCGTGTTCTGGCTGATCCTGGTCGGCTTCACCGTCACCTTCCTGCCCATGCACCTGACCGGACTGCTGGGGATGCCGCGACGGGTCTATACCTACGCCCCCGATGTCGGCTGGACGTGGCTGAACCTGACGTCGTCCATCGGCGGCTTCATCATGGCCATTGGCTTCGCCCTGTTCATCCTCGACGTGGTGCTGCAGATCCGCACCGGCCGCCGCACGGCGCGCAACCCGTGGAACGCCGAGACCCTGGAATGGGCCATGCCGCTGCCGCCGCCCACCTACAACATCGGCAGCCTGCCGTGGGTGAAGAGCCGCACGCCGGTCCACGACGACCCGCAGCTGGAAGACGACCTGCAGGCCGGGCGCGGATTGCTCGCCACCCCGCGCAACGGCTGGCGCGAGACGCTGGTGGTCAGCATGCTCGACGGCAAGCCGGAGCAGGTGCTGCTGCTGCCGGGGCCGACCTGGGTGCCGCTCTACACCGCCATCGCCGCCGCCGTGTTCTTCGGTGGGCTGCTGGCCAAGACCTACCTGCTGTCGCTGCTGGGCCTGGCGGCGGTGCTGGTCTGCGCCCTGATGTGGGTGTGGGACGGCGGGCTGAAGCGCGATCCGGGCCCGCTCGACATCGGCTGCGGCGCCACCGCCGTGCCGCACCCGGCCGCCGCCATGCCGCCGTCGCTGTGGGGGCTGGTGTTCCTGCTGGCGGCCAACGGCACGCTGTTCGCCTCGCTGGTGTTCGGATACCTGTTCCTGTGGGTGGTGGCGCCCAACTGGCCGCCGCCGGTGTTCGTGCCGGTGGACTGGGCGAGCCCGCTGGTGACGCTGACCGGCCTCGGCCTCGGCTTCGCCGGCGTGCTGCGGGCGGCCCAGGTCAACCGCCAGGGCCGCGACCTCGGCCGGCAGGCGTGGCTGCTGCTGGCGAGCCTCGGCGGCCTGATCGCGGCGGCCGGCTTCACCGTCGTGCCGGCAATGCTGGCGCCGCCGGTGCAGGATCACGCCTATGCCGCCGTCAATGCCTTCGCCGGCGCCTACATGGCGGTGCATGCGGTGCTGGCGGTGGTGTTCACCGGCCACGCCTTCGCCCGCGGCCGGGCCGGCTGGCTGTCGGCGGTGCGGGCGGTGGAGGTGCGGGCCGCCGTCATCTGGTGGAGCTACACCGCCGGCACCGGGCTGGTCACGCTCGCCGTCATCCACCTGCTGCCAAGGATGGCCGGATCATGAGGGACGCCGCATCCTTTGCCGTGCTGATCGCCGTGGTGGCCGGGTTCATGGTCTGGGCCTCGGCCTTCAGCACGGTCTATGCGCTATTCTCGCTCGGCTGCGCCTATGGGTGGGAGACGCCGCGGCCGTTCGGCCTGCCGCTGTGGCATGCCGCCACCGCCGCCGGCTGGCTGGTCCACATCATCGCCCACGCCGCCCTCATCGCCTGGACGGTGCGCCGCTTCCGCGCCCGGCCGGCGACGGAGCCGGACAACCGCCGCTTCCTGCAGGTCAGCGCCGTGGCCATCGCCGTGCTGGGGCTGGTCACCACCCTGTGGACGGGTGCCCCCATCGTGCTGCTGTCCACCTGCGCCTGACGACTTGACGAGGGTTAAGGCGGCGGCGGGGCGGCGGCGGCAAGGTAGGGCTTCCGCATCCCACAGCAACCGGGACCGACCCCATGCGCAAGATCGTCCTGCTGCCGCTCGCCGCCGCCGTCGGGTGGATCGGCCTGACGCTGGTGACCGTCGCCCAGCCGCCGGTGGTGGAAGTCGCCGCCGCCCCCGCCTGCACCGCCGAGGCCGAGGCCTGGCGCGGCCAGCTGACCACCGGCGGCTTCGAGGTGGAGCCCGCCCCCGCCGCTTCCGCCACCGCCGCCACCGTGCAGGCCGGCGGCGGCCCCTGCCTCGCCGGCCGCATCAGCGGCTTCCGGCTGGAAGGCGCCGTTCCCGCCGAGTTCGTCAAGTACCTGATCCGCAAGCGGCCGCGCGGCGTGCTCGGCCTTACCGTCGTCGACGTCGATCCCGGCCAGGTGATGACCCTCGATGCCGACGGCGGCCGCACCCCCTTCGTCATCCAGAAGAAGAAAGGCTGACCGCCATGATCGCCACGCTGTCCGCCCTGCCCGTGCGCTGGAGGTTCACCCTGTTCGGCCTCGCCGCCGCCTGGCTGCTGTGGGCCGTTGCCATGGTGATGGCCTTCGCGGTGCCGTCCAGCGCCGTCGTGCCGCTGCACCTGCGCGACGTGCTGGCCGGGTTCGTGTTCAGCAACGTGCTGTTCGGCGGCTGCGGCTACATCTTCGGCTGGCTGATCGACAACACCTTCCGCCGCGGCTGAGGCCGGGGCGGCGGCCGGTCATTCCGGCGGCGGCGCCCCCGGCCGCGTCTTCTGCGGCAGGATGCGGTGAATGACCGCCAGCACCACCGCCGTCAGCAGGAACAGCGTCTGGAACACCGCCAGCTGCACCACCATGTCCGGCTCCAGCGGCGTGCTGTCGAGATAGGCATGCAGCATGTGGATGGTGGAGATCAGCACGATGGTGGTGGCGATGCGGAACTTCAGCGGTCCCGCCGCCTCGTCGAAGCTGAAGGTCTTGTGATCGGGGTTGCTGGGCGAGCCGACGCCGGTGATGAAGATCTGGTAGCCGCTCAGCACCACCATCACCACCAGGTTGGCGATCAGCACCATGTCGATGAGGTCGAGCGTCAGCAGGATGGCGTCGCGCCGCGTCATGGCGCGGAATTCGAGCAGCGTGTCGACGATCGACAGGCCGAACTGCAGCGCCAGTACCATCAGCGCCACCAGCAGCCCGATCAGGAACGGCAATTGCAGCCAGCGGCTGACGTAGAGGCCGCGTTCGATGCCGGCCGCCATCTTCTCCCACCGTGACACGGTCCTGCCGCTCCGATAGCCCTTGTGCGATGCGGGGCATGGTCGCCTCTGCCCCGCTGCCGAGTCAAGGCACCGGCGGCGTCTCGCCGTCCAGCACCTCGCTCAGCATGGCTGCCAAGTGGTGGTTGCGGTAGGGTTTTGAAAGTCTGAACGGCACCTGTTCCGCCGCCGGCGGCAGTTCGGCATAGCCGGTGGCCAGGATCACCGGCAGGCCCGGCCGGTCTTCCCGCAGGGCCTGGATGAGGTCGAAGCCGGTCATGCCGGGCATGGCGTAGTCGGTGATGACGAGGTCCAGCTCCGGCTCCTCGCGCACGATCTCCAGCGCCTCGGGGCCGGAGGCGGCCTCCAGCACCTCGTGCCCCATGTCCTCCAGCAGGGCGGTGGTGCCCATCAGCACCAGCAGGTCGTCGTCCACCACCAGGATGCGGGCGCTGCGGGACCGGCCCGGCCCGACCGGATCGCCGCCGCCGGGTGCGACACCGGCGGTACGGCGGACCGTCGCCGCCGCCGCCCCTTCGGCCACCGGCAGCCAGACTTCCGCCGTGGTGCCCTCGCCGACCCGGCTGTGCAGGCGGAAGGTACCGCCCGACTGGGCCGCCGTGCCCTGCACCATGGATAGGCCGAGGCCGGAGCCCTTGCCCGGCCCCTTGGTGGTGTAGAACGGTTCGGTGGCGCGGGCGGCGGTGGCCTCGTCCATGCCGGTGCCGGTGTCGGTGACGGCGATGCAGACGAAGGGCCGCGGCGGCAGTCCCGCCGGCCGGCCGGGATCGTCGGCGGCCACGGCGCGCACGCCGATGCGGATGCGGCCGCCGACGGGCATGGCGTCGCGGGCGTTGACGCACAGGTTCAGCAGCGCCAGCTCGGTCTGGTTGCGGTCGGCGTGGACCGGCGGCAGCCCCCCCGGCAGGTCGAAGACAAGCTCCATGGTCGGGCCGATGGTCGGCCGCAGCAGCGCTTCCAGCCCCAGCACCAGATCATCCGCCGCGAAGGCCACCGGCTGCAGATCCTGGCGGCGGGCGAAGGCGAGCAGGCGCTGGGTGAGCAGGGCGCCGCGCTCCGTCCCCTGCACCGCCGCATCCACCAGCCGCTGGACGTCGCGGTCGTGGGCGGCGCGCTTGCGCAGCAGTTCCAGGTTGCCGAGGATGGCCATGAGGATGTTGTTGAAGTCGTGCGCCACGCCGCCGGTCAGGTGGCCCAGCATCTCCACTTTCTGCGCCTCGTGCAGCTGGGCGAGGGCATCCTTCAGGGCCGCGATGTCGCGGCCTTCCGCCACCAGGGCCACCACCGCCCCGTCGTCGTCGCGCACCGCCTTCAGCGAGAAGTCCACCGGCGTCACCCGGCCGGCGGTGGAGCGGATGGCGATTTCCTCGCGGATGAAGGCGCCCTCCGCCGCCAGACCGACCATGGCCCGCAGGCGGTCGCGCAGATCACCCCCGTTGTGCAACGGCAGATCCCACAGCGGCCGGCCCACCACCTCCGCCTTCGGCAGGCCGAGGAAATCCAGCGCCGTGCGGTTGATCTCCAGCACCGTGCCGCCGGGCGACAGCAGGCAGATGAACTGGTAGGCGGTGTCGAAGATGCCGCGCAGCTTGGCTTCGCTCTCGGTCAGGCGGATGTTGGTCGCCGCCAGTTCGGCGGTGCGCTCGGTGACCTGGGATTCCAGGCTGGTGCGGGCGCGGGTGAGGGCGGTATTGGTGACGCCGAGGTCGCGCGCCAGCTGTTCCTCCCGCCGGCTCAGGCGAAGGCCGACCAGCGCCAGCCCCAGAACCCCGGCGGTCAGCGGCACCAGCAGGGCGACACTGAGGTAAAGGCTGCGGCGCAGCGGCTGGAAGGCGGCATCGACCGGGATGGCCGCCGTCACCACCAGCGGCCATTCCGCCACCCGCAGGTAGGACACCACCGCCCGCTCGCCGCCGAACGGACCGATGAAGCTGCCCGCCGGTCCGTCGAGGATGCGGCGCAGGTCCGACGGGGTCAGCCTGGTGTCGACGGTGTCGCGGTCCAGCCCGGTGCGGGCGATGGCATCGCCATGCAGGTTCCACACCGCCACCGTCTGGCCGGGAAAGGACGAATCGGCCACCACGTCCTGGAAGAAGTGGGGCTGCATGGCCACCTGCACGGTCCCCTGCAACATGCCGGAGGGGGCGCGGATGGCGCGGGAGAAGGTGAACAGCACCTCCGCCGATACCCGGCTGAAGATGGCGCGGCCGACGTGGATGTCCTGGCCCGCCGCATGGGCCTGGAACCACTCGCGGTCCTCCAGGGTGATGGCCGGCGGCTCCAGCGTGGTGCCGCTGGCGGTGGGGCGGGCGGCGGCATCGGTGACCATGATGTAGCTGCCGGGGGTCATGTCGGCCAGTTCGCGCAGCATGGCGTGGGCGGACTCGCCGGTGAAGGCGCGCACGCCGCCGGCGCGCTCCACCGTCTCGGCCACGATGCGGGTGACCAGGGCGGCGGTCTGGATGGTGCGTTGGGCGTGTTCGTCGGTCAGGCTGGCAAGGCGGCTGCTGGCCAGTTCCGCGTTGGCGATGGCTTCGCGGTATTCCACCCACAGGAAGAGGCTGCGCACCAGCAGCGTCGCAAGGACGAAGAGCGTCGCGATGAGGACGATGGCGGTCGAGGCCCGCTTCAGCTTCCACAACGGCATGCGCGACCCTCGCGACGGTTGAACACCCTCAGAAACGCGGCCCCGGGGGCGGTGGGTCCGCGAGGGTTGTACTTTACACCGTCAGCGAATCCCCGCGCGCATGAAACTCGCCACGAACTGGCGCTGGAACAGCAGGAAGGCGACCAGCAGCGGCGCCGAGGTCATCAGCGTGGCGGCGCAGATCACCGCCCAGTCGATGCCCTGGTCGGTGGAGGCGAAGACCGACAGGCCGACCGTCAGCGGCCGCGTCTCGACGCTGTTGGTGACGATCAGCGGCCACAGGAAGTTGTTCCAGTGGTGGCTGACCGACACCAGCGCATAGGCGATGTAGACCGGCTTCGCCAGCGGCACATAGACATGCCACAGCACCCGCAGCGGACCGGCGCCTTCGATGCGGGCGGCATCGTCCAGTTCCGCCGGCACCGTCTTGAAGGTCTGGCGCAGCAGGAAGATGCCGAAGGCGGAGGCGATGTAGGGCAGGCCGATGGCGGCGATGGTATCCACCAGCCCGAGGCTGCGCATGGTGGCGTAGTTCTCGACGATCAGCATGTCGGGCATGATCATCAGCTGCACCAGCACCAGCACGAACAGCACGTCGGCGCCGAAGAAGCGGAAGCGGGCGAAGGCATAGGCGGCCAGCGTGCACAGCACCAGCTGGCCGACCAGGATGCCGGTGACCAGGATCATGGTGTTGAGGAAGTAGCGGGCGAACGGCGCCGCCTCCCACGCGCGGGGGAAGTTCTCCAGGGTGAGCGGCGCCGTCAGGCCGAAGCTGGCGGAATGGGCGGTGGGGTGGAAGGCCGTCCACACCGCGAACAGCAGCGGCAGCACCCAGATCAGGCCGAGCAGCCAGGCGGCCAGGGTTTCCAGCGGCGGCACGGGGCGGGTCATCGGTAGTGCGTCCTGCGGTCGAGGATGACGAACTGGCCGAGCGCCACCAGCGCCAGGATCACCAGCAGCACCACCGTCAGCGCGGCGGCGTAAGCGGTGTCCCAGAACTTGAACCCGACCTCGTAAATGTAGAACAGCAACAGGCTGGTGGTGTTGTCCGGCCCGCCGCGGGTCATGACGATGATGTGGTCGATCATGCGGAATGCATTGATGATGGCATTGATCAGCACGAACAGCGTCGTCGGCATGATCAGCGGCAGGGTGACGCGGCGGAAGAAGGTCCACCGGCCGCAGCCTTCCAGCGCCGCCGCCTCGCGCAGCGACTGCGGGATCTGCTGCAGGGCGGCGAGGTAGAAGATCATGAAGAACCCCGCCTCCTTCCACACCGCCACGGCGATCACCGCGCCGAGCGCCGTCTCCCGGCTGCCGAGCCAGTTGGTGGCCGGCAGGCCGAACAGGCCGGCGATCTGGTCGAGCAGGCCGTAGGACGGCGTGTAGAAGAACAGCCAGATGTTGGCCACCGCGATCATCGGCAGCACGGTCGGGGTGAAGAACGCCACCCGCACCGCCGCCCGCCCGCGCAGCCGGCCGTTCACCAGCAGCGCCATCACCAGCGCCAGGATGACCGAGGCCGGAATGGTGGCGGCGGCGAAGACGGCGTTGTTGGCGAGGCTCTGCCAGAACACCGGATCGTCGAGCATCGCCCGGTAGGCATCCAGGCCGGCAAACCGCGACGGCCGGTTGGGGCGGGCGGTGGTGAACAGCGACGCCCACAGGGTCGCCACCGCCGGCACATGGGTGAAGGCGGCCAGCAGCACCACCGCCGGGAACACCAGCATCCAGCCGTAGAGATGCACCATCCGGCGCGCCATGGAAGCCTCGTACAAGCGGAAGGGAAAAGAAGAGGCTCCGGCGGACCGCGACCGGGTCCGCCGGAGCCGGGACAGGTCAGTGGTAGGCGCGCAGGATGCGCTCGGCCTCGGCCTGCGCCTTCTTCAGCGCCGGCTCCGGCTGCTCGGCGCCGGTCAGCACCGCCTGCAGGGCGTCGTTGAGCGCCTTGGTGACGCGCTGGTTCTCGTGCGTCGACAGTTCGGCGACGGCGTGCGGCAGCTGGTCGCGGGCGACGGCGGCGGCGGGGAAGCCGGCGACGTAGTCCTGCATGGCCTTGGTCTCCCACGCATCGGGGCGGACGGCGACATAGCCGGTGTCAATGCCCCACTGGGCGGCGCGCTCCGGCGTCGTCATCCACTCGACGAAGGTCAGCGCCGCCTTGCGCTGCGCCTCATCGGCCGACTTGAAGACGTAGAAGTTGCCGCCGCCGGTCGGGCTGCCGCGACGGGCCTTTTCCGGCAGCATGGCGACGCCGAACTCGAAGGGCGCGTTGGTGCGCACGTTGGTCAGGTTGCCGGTGGTGGTCCACATCATGGCGACCTTGCCCTCGAAGAAGTCCTTCGGCGTGGTGCCCCACTCGACGATGCCCGGCGGATGGACCTTTTCCTTCACCGACAGGTCGACCCAGTACTGCAGCGCCTCGACCACCTTGGGGTCGTCGAAGTTGGTCTTGTTGCCCTCGGCATTGGCCAGGATGGCGTCGTTCTGGGTGGTCAGGCACTGGAACAGCCAGTAGGGGAAGCCCGACGACGGGATCTGCACGCCCCAGCGGCTGGTGACGTCGCCTTCGCGCCTGGTCAGCTTGTGGGCGAACTCGGTCATCTCGGCCCAGGTCTGCGGCGGCACCTCGGGATCAAGGCCGACTTCCTTGAAGGCCTCCTTGTTCCAGTACATGACGACGGTGGAGCGCTGGAAGGGGATGCCCCAGGTCTTGCCGCCGGTCTGGCTGTTTTCCATGAAGCCGGGGTAGAAGCTGCCCAGCCATTTGGCCTGCGCCTCGCCCTGGATCAGATCGTCGAAGGGAACGATGGCGTCCTCGTCGATCAGGGTGAACATGTCGGTGGACAGGATCACCGCCAGCTCCGGCGCATCGCCGCCGCGCACCGCCGTCAGGGCCTTGGTGATGGTGTCCTGGTAGCTGCCGGAATAGACCGGGTTGATGCGGATGTCCGGGTGCTCGGCATGGAAGTCGGCGACGTACTGGTCGATCAGCTTGGTGATCGGGCCGCCGACGGCCACCGGGTAGTAGAACGTCAGCTCGGTCGCCGCCAGCGCCGCCGGGGCGGCAGCGGTGACGACGCCGGTGGCGAGCGCGGCGGCCGCCAGGGTGTTGCGGAAGAAGGTCATGGGGTCGTCTCTCTCACTCTGCGGGGGGAGGTGGAGGATGGATGAGGAATGGGCCGGCCGCCCCTCAGGCGGGCACGGCGCGGGCGGCCGCCACGGGGGCATCGAACTCGACGCGGCGGCGGCCGCTCTCCGCGTCGAACAGGTGTTGCGCCGCCGCCGGCCACTGCAGCCGCACCGGCGTTTCCGGCGCCAGACGGTGGTGGCCCGGCAGGCGGGCGGTCAGGCGATGGTCGCCGCTGCCGACCCGGCAGCTGACCAGGGTGTCGGCGCCCAGGTAATCGCAGGCGGCGACGGCGGCGGGCTGGCCCTCGGCGCCGTCGGACAGGCGCACGTCCTCCGGCCGCAGCCCGAGGATCAGCGACCCGGCCGCCGCCTGCGGCGCCACCGCCGGCCCCTCGCCGCTGCCGGCGATGCGGCCGCCGGCCAGGGGCACCAGGTCCATGGGCGCGGCACCGATGAAGCGGGCGGCGAACAGGCTGGCCGGGCGGGCGTAGATCTCGGCCGGCGCGCCCATCTGCTCGATGCCGCCGTGGTTCATCAGCACCACCTGGTCCGACATGCTCATGGCCTCGGACTGGTCGTGGGTGACGTAGATCATGGTCATGCCCAGGCTTTCCTGCAGCGCCCGGATCTCCCGCCGCATGTCGTTGCGCAGCTGGGCGTCCAGGTTGGACAGCGGTTCGTCCATCAGGCAGATGCCGGTTTCGGAAATCAGCGCCCGGCCCAGCGCCACCCGCTGCTGCTGGCCGCCCGACAACTGCGCCGGCTTGCGGTCGAGCAGGTGGGCGATGGACAGCAGCCCGGCCACCCGGTCCAGCCGCCGCTGCCTCTCCGCCGCCGCCACCCGGCGGATCTTCAGGCCGAACAGCAGGTTCTCGCGCACCGTCAGGTGGGGGAACAGGGCGTAGGACTGGAACACCATGGCGACGCCGCGCTTGGCCGGCGGCAGGCGGGTGACGTCGCGGCCGCCGATGGTGATGGTGCCGGCGCTCGCCTCCTCCAGCCCGGCGATCAGCCGCATGGTGGTGGACTTGCCGCAGCCCGACGGGCCGAGCAGGGTGAGGAAGCGGCCGGCCTCCGCCGTCAGGGTGATGTCCTGCACGGCGACGGTCTCGCCCCAGCGTTTGGCGACGGCGTCCAGGCTGACGGCGGCGGTCATGCGGAAATGTCCTCGGGCTGGAACGGAATGGCGGCGGTGGTGGTGGTGGTGGTTATGGCATCGGCGGCCACATGCACCGGCACGCCGGCGGCGGCGGCGCGGGCTGCCAGCGGCGGCGGCAGGGGGGCGTCGGTGAAGATGGCGCTGACCTCGGTCAGGCAGCCGCCGCGGGCGAAGGCCTTGCGGCCGATCTTGCTGGCGTCGAACACCAGAAAAGTGGCGCGGGCGTTCTCGGCCATGGCGAGGCGGGCGCGCACCTCGTCGGTATCGAAGTCGAGCAGCCCGCCGCCGTCGTCGATGCCGCCGACGCCGAACACCGCCACATCCACCGTGTAGCGGCGGAAGAAGGCGACGGCATCGTCGCCCACCACCACCCGGTCGCGCAGGCGGCCGCCGGCCAGCGTCACCTCCACCTCGGGATGGGCCGAGGTCAGGTGCCAGGCGGCGCTGACGTTGTTGGTCAGCAGGCGCAGGCCGGGGCGCGGCGGCAGGGCGCGGGCGACTTCCTCCGGCGTGGTGCCGATGCCGACGGAGACAGTGGCGCCTGCCGGCACCTGCGCCGCCACCAGGGCGGCGATGCGGCGCTTGGCGGCATGATTGAGCACCCGCCGGCTTTCGTATGTGAGGTTGCGCTGCGGCTCCACCGCGCCGGCGCCGCCGTGCACCCGGCGCACCAGGCCCTCGGCCGCCAGGCGGTTGATGTCGCGCCGGATGGTCTGCGGCGTCACCTGGAAGCGCGCCGCCAGCATCGCCACTTCGGCGAAGCCGTGGCTGCGGACGAGGTCCAGGATCTGGCTGTGACGTTCGCTTTCGATCATGCGCAAGGGATGCCGCAGCGGCCGCATGTTCACCAGTGAACTTCCCGTTTTCGTTTCTTTTCGTTTTCGTGACACAGCGAGCAGTGGCAGGCGCTATTCCCATTGACAGAATGGCGGTTTGGCGGCAGCAAGTGAGTATGCAACTCATTCGCATAATCATGATCAGCCGCACCCGCATCCGCCCCGCCCTGCGCCCCCTGGTCCTGCCCCTCGCCCTGCTCGCCGCCTGGACGGTGGCCTCGGCGGCGGGATGGACCAACGCCTACCTGCTGCCGTCGCCGGCCGCCGTCGCCCGCGCCGCCGCCGACCTGCTGACGCGCGGCGACCTGGCCGGGCATGTGGCCGCCAGCCTCGCCCGTGTCGGCGCCGGCTTCGCGCTGACGGTGGCGATGGCGCTGCCGCTGGCCATCCTCTGCGCCCTGCTGCCGCGCCTGCACGACCACCTGCGGCTGGTGCTGGAGGTGATGCGCGTCACCCCGCCGCTGGCCCTGGTGCCGCTGCTGATCCTGTGGCTCGGCATCGGCGAGGCCTCCAAGCTGGCGGTGGTGGTGCTGGCGAGCTTCTTCCCGGTGTTCATGAACACCCTCGGTGGCCTGCGCGACGCCGACGGCCGCCTGCTGGAACTGGCCCACACCCTGGACCTGACGCCGGCGGAGCGCACCCTGCACGTGCTGCTGCCGGCCGCCCTGCCCGCCATCATCACCGGTCTGCGGCTGGGTTTCGGCTACAGCTGGCGGGCGCTGGTGGGGGCGGAGCTGATCGCCGCCTCGGCCGGGCTCGGCTACCTCATCATCGACGCCGGCGAGATGGCGCGCACCGACCGGGTGTTCGTCGGCATCGTCGCCATCGCCGCCCTGGGCGCCGCCAGCGACTGGCTGTTCCGCCGCCTGTCCGACCGGCTGGCCCCCTGGCGGCACGGCGAGCCCGGCGCCGCCACCGCCCAGATGGGAGGATGAGCGCCATGACCGGACTGCTGATCACCGGCCTCAGCCGCCGCTTCACCGTTGCCGGCCGCACCATCGCGGCCCTGCGCGCCGTCGACCTGACCGTGCCGGCCGGCGCGCTGGTGGCCATCGTCGGCCACAGCGGCTGCGGCAAGACCACCCTGCTGCGGCAGATCGCCGGGCTCGACCGCCCCGACGCCGGCACCCTGCGCTTCGTCGCCGCCGACGGGCGCGAACGGCCGCGCGGCCGCATCGGCATGGTGTTCCAGGAACCGCGCCTGCTGCCGTGGAAGACGGTGCGCGCCAACCTGCTGCTCGCCCTGCGCCGCCAGTGCACGGGGGCGGAGGCGGAGGCACGGGTGACCGGGGCGCTGGCCGCCGTCGGGCTGGCGGACTTCGCCGAGGCTTGGCCGCATCAGCTGTCGGGCGGCATGGCGCAGCGCGCCGCCATGGCCCGGGCGCTGTGCCGCGACCCCGACATCCTGCTGCTGGACGAGCCCTTCGGCGCCCTCGACGCCCTCACCCGCAGCCGCCTGCACGACGAGTTCGCCGCCCTGCGCCTGCGCCGGCCGCTGACCACCGTGCTGGTCACCCACGACATCGCCGAGGCGGTGCGGCTGGCCGACACGGTGGCGATCATGGCCGACGGCCGCATCGTCCGCCACGAGCCCATCCACGCGCCGCACCCGCGCACTCCCGCCGACCCGCGTCTGGCGGCGGCGGGGCTGCGCATCACCGACTGCATCCTCGGCCGTCCCTCTCACCACCCCTCCACGGAGCACGATCCATGCTGCGTACCCTGAGCCGTTCCCTGGCCGCCGTCCTGGTGGCGGCCGGCCTTGCCTCCGCCGCCCAGGCGGCGGCGCCGGAACAGATCAACATTTCCTACGTCAAGTCGCCCTTCAACCTGCAGAGCATGGTCATGCGCAAGCAGGGCCTGCTGGAGAAGGAGTTCGAGAAGGACGGCATCACGGTCGTCTGGCACGACATCACCTCCGGCGCCCATCAGGCCCAGGCCATGGCCGCCGGCTCGCTCGACATCGGCGGGGTGATGAACACCACCTCCATCCTGCTCGCCAATGCCGGCGGCAACCCGGTGGCCATCGCCGCCGGCGTCAGCCGCCCGTCGCAGACCTATGCCATCGTCGCCCGCGCCGGCGGCCCGCAGAGCGTCGCCGAGCTGAAGGGCGCCAAGGTCGCCGGCCCGCGCGGCACCGTGCTGCACCAGCTGCTGGCCGCCGCCCTGGCGGCCGAGGGCATGAGCCTGTCCGACGTCGAGTTCCTCGGCATGGACCTGCCGAAGGCGCAGGCGTCGGTGATCGCCGGCCAGGTGGATGCCGCCCTGCTGGCCGCCAGCCTGAAGATCAAGGCGGAGGAGGCCGGCGCCCGCACCATCGCCACCGCCGACGGCCTCATCAACCCGGTGCTGGTGGTGGGCGTGCGCCGCGCCTTCGCCACCGACCACCCGGAGCTGCTGGAGCGGGTGCTGAAGGTCCACCGCGATACCACCGCCTGGATCGCGGCCCATGCCGACGACGCCATCGCGCTGGGCGCCGAGGAACAGGGCATCAGCCTGGACGACGCCCGCAAGCTGGCGGCGTGGAGCAACTTCACCGACACCCTGCGGCCGGACGACGTCGCCAGCATCGCCGACGACCTCGCCTTCCTGAAGGCCAACGACATGCTGCAGGGCGAGGTGGACATCCCGGCCCTGCTGCTGCCCGGCGCCCTCGCCACCACCACCACCACCAGCGGAGCCGGCCAGTGACGCCCCATTTCCTCAGCGTCGCCGAGCGGGAGGGAGTCCTGGCCATCGGCCGGGACGACCTGCTGAAGTACGCCGGCCCGTCGCAGATCATCGCCTGCGCCCTGTCGTTCCGCCTGTTCCGCCGGGCCTTCGCCGACTTGAGCCCGGCGGCGCCGCCGCTGCGCGACAGCATCCGGGTGCGCACCGCCTTTCCCGGCGAGGGCGTGCACGACTGCATCGAGATGATCGCCCGCGCCCGCTCCGGCGGCCGGCTGGTGGTCGACACCAGCCTCGGCCCGGCCGTGGCCCCGCCGGCCCCGGCCGGCCGGTTCTACTTCGAGATCGCCGTCGGGGACCGCGCCCGCGCCTACTGGCCGCGGCCGGGGTTCTTCGAGGCGCCGTTCATCGACATGGTGACCCGCTTCCAGGACGGCGCCGGCACCGCCGCCGAGCAGCAGGCCTACATCGCCTTCAAGCACCAGCTCATCGCCCGCCTGCTGGCGGCCACCGATGACGCCCTGTTCGCCAGCCAGGAGATCGCCCCATGAGCGACCAAACCGCCGCCGCCGACACCAGTGCCGCCGACACCATCGCCGTGGTCGACAACGGCACCGTGCTGCACATCCCGTTTTCGGCCTGCGTCGCCTATCATGGCCGCACCAGCATCGGCGGGGCGGCGCTCGGCTTCCGCCTGCTGCAGCACGCCTTCGCCCTGCTGTCGGCGGACGCCCCGCCCGACCGCGCCGACATCACCTTCTTCACCGCCTTCCCCGGCCCCGGCCTGCGCGACGCGGTGGAACTGGTGACCCGCGCCGTGACCCGCGACGCCTACCGCGTCGACACCACCGCCGACGTACCGGGGCCGGAGGGCGTGGTCGGCCGCATGTACTTCGAGGTGGAGATCGCCGGCCGCCGCTGCCGCCTCGCCCTGGTGGAAGGCGCCATCGGAGCGGAGTTCATCGCCCTCGGCCGCCGCAGCAAGACCCCGAACATGACCGCAGCGGACCACACCCGCTGGACCGAGCTGAAGGAGGGCCTGGCCACCACCGTCATGGCCAATCCCCCGGCCGCCCTGTTCGTGACCCTGCCGGCGGAGGGGTGAGGCAGTGGGCGCGGGGGTCATTTGGTGGGGTCATCAGCCAACCCTACGCGCCCCTCCCACACGGTGGATTTGCCATCGTTATCGACATACCCCACCGTCACACCAGGTTGTAGGCCAGCGACGCCTGCCGCCAAGCTGAACAACTTGGTGCCGGAGGTAAAATCGACACAGGTCCTGGCCCCGCCACTCCCTGGCCACCACCGGGGTCCGGCTTCTTTTCGAGCCTTGGCGATCAAACCATTTACTGAATTCAGAACCTGGTTCACATCCTTATAGTCAACCGGTTGCGCGATTGCCACCTCAACGCGCGACACTTGCCCGGTCGCAATCTCGCTCAGCATCCTCTCGACAATTCCCTTGAACACATCCGGCAAATGTTGGCCCCCAACCTTAAAGCTGGAGGTTTCCAATGATGGAAGCACATAGATGCGCTTAAGGTACTTACGGCGCCTCCCCCCTCCCGTCTCGATATGATGCCAGATCATCCGAAGGTTCTGCTGCCAGGGATTGTTGACCTTCCCCTTAAACTTATCGACGTTTTCAAACGATAGATTTTCCAGTTCTTCCACCTGGTCGGCTGACACGCGCGAAAGACCCATTATCAGCGTATGGTGATTCCGCTCCGCCTCGGCGACCTCCCCGGCAACCCGAACGATAAGGCGGCGACCTGAGACACTGAGGAAGCCCATCCCCAGGACCAGGGCCACAGATCCCAAAATCACCGAGAGTAGATCGCTTTCAGGGAACACCGATCTCAAGCCCTCCGACAACCAGCCGCCGCCGACGGACAGGAAGGCCAAGCCAGCAAAAACCCCAAACCATGAGGAAAGGCGCTCCACAACCGCCCTTACCTTCCTCATGGCACGGGATCCAGGCGCCCGTAGCCAGCGGCGGTCTTGGCGCCGAGGCCGAGCCATTCCGCCCCCAGGCGCAGGATCTCTTCCATGGCCTCAACGTCCTCCGCCGGCCCCAACAGCGCGAAAGAAAATTCCGCCCCCTTCTCGACCGTCAGGAAGTAGACCGGCACCGGGTTCGCGGTTACCGGCGGTCCTCGTCTCACTTGATCCTTGCCCTTCCCCTTGCCGACGTAATAGTCGCTATGGTGGTTGTTGATGATGTCCACGGCCAGCCGCGGCCAAGCCGTCGGCAGGGCATCGAAGAAGGTCACGGAGCCGCAGCCGGCATCGGTATCCGCCGCTATGGTCTCGGGACCAAACCAGCGGAGGCAGTCTTCCTCGCGCGCGCCCTGCAACACCGCCGCGCGCCGGCACAGCCCCTTGATGCCGGAGCCGGCGATCACCGGCAGGCCGGTGGTCGGGTCGAAGCTGAAGCCGTTCTCCGACGGATGATCGGCGCCGAGGCCGGTGGCGAAGCGGCCCTGGGTGCGCAGTTTGATCACCCGCAGGGTGCGGCCGGTGTTCTGCTCCAGCTGCTCCAGCGCCCGCTGCCGCCGCGCCAGACGCTCCTTCATCCAGGCCGCCGCCTGCTTCTCCGCATCCTTGTGCCGTTTGACCAGATCATCCAGGGCCCTCTTCAGGGTCATCCCGCCGCCATTCATTGACGGCCGGCTGTCGTAGCCCGACCACAACGGCAGGTAGCGGTCCCACACGAGGCCCTGGTTGGCGGACGGCGACCCTATACGGGCCTCCACAGCCTTGAACCCGTCGACACCGCCGGGTGTGAGCGGACGGCCGATCATGCGGCACCTCGCGGCGCCAGGGCCTTGGCGAATACCTTGACCTGATCGAGCAGCAGGATCGTCTCCCGCTGGGCGGCGACATGTTCGGCACGGCTGACAACCGACAGCACCTTGAGCAGATCCTCCACCGTCACCGACGCCCCCGGCGCATGAAGCAGGCCGAGATCCTCCCCCAGCACCCACTCCGCCACCAGGGTAGCAAGCTCGGTGCCCGCCGATCCGGAGCGGCCGGCAAGGACGCCGACGGTGACGAGCAGTCCCTGCGAACGCACCTGCACCGGCAATCCCTGCACCAGAGCCCGCGCCTCCCCAGCCCAACTGGGGGACCAGGCATTCACCTTTCGGAAGGCGAAGGTGGCACGGCGCAGTCCAAGATCGCGCTTTCTGTCAGACGCCAGCATCATCACCACCCCTCCCCGACCAGGCCCGACATCTTCCGCTCCGCCCTGACCGGCGCGGTCAGCAGCGTACCGAGGCAGAGGCCATGGCCCACCGTCTCGTTGCCGCCGATCTGGAGCACGCGCAGCTGCTCCTCGGCGTCGGAGAGCCTTCCCAGGTCGGCCGTATTGGCATCATCCGCGCCCGGCGTTCGCCGATCAGGGCGGCGAACAGACAGTCGGACGGCAGCACTTCCTCGTACCAGAGGTTGCCTGTCTCACCGCCATAGGTGCCGGTGGTCTTGCCGCTGGTCAGCTTGACCCGCGCCTGCACCGGCACCGCCGATTCCATGAGAGCCGTAAAGTCTGCATCGGGGATGACCACCAGGCCGCTGCGCAGCCGCTCGCGGGTGGCGGATTCGTCCGCCGGCAGCAGGTTGGCGAGCAGATCGCCGATCTTGCGCACCGCCGGATCATGCCGGACCTCGGACTCGGCATAGATCAGATCCTCCAGCACCAGCGCGCCGGCAGCCAGTGCCTGATCGGCAAGCCGGGCGCCGGTACCGGCCGGAAGGTCCAGCGCCCCGGCGTCGATCACGCGGTCGGCGCCGGTGGCGCGCAGGGTGCGTGCCAGCGCCTCCAGCACCAGCGGGCAGGTGACATGCAGGAACGGCCGGCTGAGGCTGCGGGCCGGGTAGGCGAGCAGCCGCGCTTCGGTGAACGACAGGGCGCCGACCGAGAGGCCATCCTCGCCCCCCGCCTCCAGCTTCGGCCCGAACAGGCGCTTGACCGCCTGCTCATCCAGCGCATCGGCCATCACGCTGCGCACCACCCCCTTGATGCCGCTGGCCGGCAGCACCGGAATGCCGGTGGCGGTGTCGCGGGCAATGGGCAGATCGACGGCGCCCGAGGTCTGGCCGGTGCCGTAATGCAGCGGCGACAGGGAATACAGCCCCAGCACCGCGGTGTTGTTCCAGATGCTCATGCTACCTGCTCCGTTGTCAGCGGTCCGCGCCCCACCAGGGTATGGCCGAAGCCCATGGCGGCCTCCGCCGGGTCTCCCAGGGGGTGGCGGTCATGAAGGGCGCGCAGGACGGCAGCGCGGCTATCCGGCGAGCCGCCGCGGAGGCGGATCAGCCAGGCGCTGCCGGCCGGTACGTACATGCGGTTCGGCCGCGGGCGGCCCGACGTGATGTCGAACCCGCCCATGGCTTCCAGCTTTCCGGTCAGGGCGGCCTCCACCACCACCTCCACCCCGTCGGGCCACGAGGTCCGGGCGAGGGGCCGGCGGGGGTCCGGCAGATGGGCAGGAGTGATCGCCAGCAGCCAGAACCGCTCGTCCGCTCCCTCCACCGCGTCGGGCAGGTGGCGGCCGTCCATCACATGCAGCCAGTCAGGGTGTACCGAGGGCGCCGGGCGGAAGCAGGCGAGCCGGCCCTTGCGGCCCGCCGAGACGGCCCCCTGCTCCAGCGCCGCCGCCCTCAGGCCAGGGGCGAGGCGACCGGTCAGGGAGCAGAACAGGCCGCTGCCAGGCTTGAAGCGCAAGGCCTCAGTGAAGAACAGCGCGTCGGCCTGCGCCGTGCCCGTCAAGAGGTCGATGGCCAGCCCCGGCTGTCGCTCCAACCACACGAAGCAGGGGCGTTGCCTGGCCCAGCCGCCGGTCTGCCACGCCCTCCTCTCGCCGCCGACCTGCTCGCCTTCAAGGGCGAACCGCAGGTTGGTGGGGTTGAGCCAACCGTCGAGCGGCTTGGCGTCACCGATGTCCGGCCGACCGAGGCACGGCGCATCATCGCTCGCCCAGGTCCGACAGCATCGGATGCGCAACCGAAGTGATGCGGCGGACGAACATCGGCCGGGACCGCGTGGCATCGCCATGCTTGCCGCGCCCCAGCAGGAAGCGCGGGGCCGGCACCCACGGCGACAGCACCTGCCCCGCCTCGTCGGGGTCCGTCGCGACCTCGGGCGGGGCCGGCACCAGCGCAGCGGGGAACGGCCCGCGCAGTTGCCACCCCTCCGGCAGCGCCTCCGGCGGTCCCACCAGGGCGGCAATGGCCGGCGCCGCCGCCAGGTTGCCAAGGTCCGGTCGTGGCTCGGCGCCAAGCAGCAGGCGCGTGCGGATCAGCCCCTGCACCGTGCGCGGCGACGGCGGAAACTGCGACCGGATGTGGTGCGCCTCCCCCGCCACCGAGGATTTGGGGGGGCCGAAGGCCACCGCCTCGGCCGGTTCGATCAGGAAGGAAACGGCGGTCATCGTACTCATGCCTCATCCTCCCCGTCGGCATCGCCACGGGCCAGCTCCCGGCACACCAGCAGGCCGTGGGTGAACTGTTCCGCCCTGAGCTTGGCCGCCTTCCGCTCACAGTCCGAGGTCGCCTTCCCACCGTCAGGCAGGGTGACCAGAACACCTCGTTTCCAGACCGTGAAGGCAGCGGCGATGACTTCGTCGGCATCGTGAGTCTGCTGCGACCGCTCCAGGCATGACTCGAACAGCCCCCTGAGCAGGCGCTCGATCTCCTTCGCGAGGAGATCAACCTTCTCGCTATCCTTGTTCGCGGCCTGGTAGGCGGTGTCCCTTTCCAGCAGCTGCTCAACCGCTCTGCGGAAGAGGCCCGCGTCCGCCTCTCCCCGCAACGCCGCCAGGGCACCGCCAAGGGAGGGGGCCAGGTCCCGCAGCTTGTAGGGCAGCCGGCCCGGCAGCAGCCCGGAGCCGAAGCCCTCGACAACCCGCCGCAGGACGATCTGCGCCGACGGCACCGCCGCGACGCTCTGCCCGGCGGCTTTCCACGGCAGCGAGAAGCCGGTCTTGATGCCGCCGCGGGAGGCGTGCCCCACCGCCAGCGCCCCACGCCCCTGCCGCTTCGCCATTTTCTCCAGATCCTTGGAGCGCTCCACCAGCCCTCCGAGCGGCGTCTTGTAGTGGGCGATGGCGATACCGGCCGACAGGCTGGCGGCGGTGCCGAGCATCGGCATCAGCTGCCCGACCACGGCGCCAACGTCATAGGCACGCACGACCTCATCGACCTTCCCCCCGGCATGCGTGGCTACCCGCTGGTCGGGGTGGTTGAGGCGGATCGGCTCCTTCCCGTCCCAACCCGGCGGCAGCGGGATCACGAAGCGGTCGCGGGCCTTGGGCTGACTGTAGCTTGCGGCGGCGCCGGGGAAGCGCCAGCTCCACGGCTGCACCTCCGGCTGGGTGTCCACCACCCAGGCGGCGGAAAACAGCTGCTGCAACCGCGCCGCCAGGTCCACCGCCTCGCTTGCCGGCACCATGGCGACCACGTCGTCACCACCGGCATAGATGAGGCGGCCGGAAAACTCCTGCTCCACCACCCACGGCACGATGTGGTGGCTGAAGGTCCCCAGCGCCCGGCTGATGAAGGCGTGCAGGGACGGGCCCATCAGCCGCTTCTGGTGGACCAGATCGGCCCATCCGGCCTTGCCCAGATACTCGTTCCTCTCCAGGCGCCGCAGGGTTTCCGGGTGCAGCACATCCCGCCAGCGGGCGCCGATGGCATCGGCGTCACCGGCCAGCAGCTTCCCCATGCGGTCGCCGTCCAGATGGAGAATGGCCACGCGCTTTCCGGGCGCGGCGATCCCCTCCGCCGCGGCCTGCTTGCGCAGGTCGGCCACGGCCTTCCTGAGGTTCCGGAGCGCTGCCGCCTTGGCCGGATTCGAGCCATACGCCATCAGCCAAGGCAGAGGCGCTGGCGCGGCGTGTGGTCGTTGTGCTACGGCAAAGGCATATAATCTGACATCCCGTTGCTGGACCGTCGTCGCCATGAGCCGTCGCATCGAATGCATGCCTTGCCCGCCGGGCGCCCTTCCTGAGGTCCTCCTGTTGACGCCACCGCGCTTTGCCGACGCCCGCGGCTGGTTCAGTGAAAGCTGGAACCCGACTGCTTTTGCGGCGACCGGCGTCACCACGGACTTCGTGCAGGACAACCACGTCCACAATGCCAGGGCGGGAACCGTGCGGGGCCTGCACATGCAGATCGCGCCGCACGGGCAGGTGAAGCTTGTGCGCTGCCTGCGCGGGGCCATCTGGGACGTCGCAGTGGACGTGCGGTCCGGCTCGCCCACCTTTGGTCTCTTCGCTGCGGCGCGGCTCGATGCGGCGAGCGGCACCCAGATTCTCGTACCGGACGGCTTCCTACACGGCTACGTGACGCTCGAAGACGACACGGACGTCTTCTACAAGGTTTCCGCCCCCTGGAGCGCCGATGCCGAGGTCGGCGTGCGGTGGAACGCCCCAGACCTTGCCCTGCCGTGGCCGGTCGACCCGGCGCAGGCCATCCTGTCGGCGAAGGACGCCGCCCTGCCGTCCTTCGCCCAGATGCGGGAGCGCCTGGCATGACCGTGCTGCAGCTGACTGGCGCCGGCGGCTTCATCGGCTCGGCGCTCGCCCCCCGGCTGAACAAGCCCGGAGAGCGGGTGGTGGTTCTGGACGCGCCCACCTACGCCGCCAGCATGGCGACTGTCGATGACCTGAAGCGCGGCGGTTTCGCGGCCTTCGTCTACGCCGACCATCTGGCCCTGTCCTGGGTCCACACTTACAGACTGCCAGTCATGGTGTGCACCAACGCCTACGGCCCTTACCAATTCCCCGAGAAGCTGATCCCGCTGATGTTGCTCAATGCGCTCGGTGGTAAGCCGCAGCCCGTCTACGGATCTGGCAACCAACTGAGCGACTGGCTGGCTGTCGATGATCATGCGGCCGGCCTGGAAGCCGTCCTACGACGCGGTGTCTGGCGCTCGGCCTCCCGAGGGCGGGCTACTACCGCCGTATCCGGCCCCGGAACGCCCCTCTGTGCCAAGGTTCTTGCGACACTCTGATGGGTGCCGTTTAATGAGCAGGACGCAGGGGGATGTGAGCGATGTCGAAGGCTGTGCCTACTTTTGCAGTTGATGGGGCCGTGCCTTCATCGCCACCTCCGGATCCGGAGGTGGCGATGAAGGCACGGCGGTGCACGTTCACGGCAGCCTACAAGCTGGCGATCCTCGCTGAGCTCGACAAAGCCAAGCCCGGAGAGACGGGTGCGATCCTGCGGCGTGGAAAACGGCGTGGAATTTTGACCCCTGCACCGGCCTGATCGGCGTGGAAA
>NZ_BAAAEP010000056.1:0-26153 GCF_039523075.1 Caenispirillum bisanense | reverse complement strand
CGCGAAAGCGGCGAGGGAGCCGGCCTCGCCGCTCATGGCCATGTGCCCCATGCGGGCGGCCGTCTTCACCCCCACCTGATGGGCCTGCATCTCGTCCTCGGTGAAGGTGGTGCCGTCGAACATCACCAGCGGCGCCCGGTCCAGCCGCGCCGCCAGCTCCGGCGGCAGGGCGGCGCAGCCGGGGATGTAGAAGACCGACCGGCCGTCGGCATCGGCGCTGATCTTCACCCCCACCGTATCCTCGGGCACGGTGCCGAGGCCCGGCTTCGTCGGGTCTTCCAGCCACAGCGCCACCTTGCCCGGCACGGTGAACAGCTCCACCGTCAGGCCGAGCGGCGCGCCCTCGGCATCGGCCACCGCCAGCGGCCGGTCGACGGCGACGAGTCGACGGTCGACAAGGCTGGGGTTGAGGACATTGAAGATGCTGTTGGCGGCCAGCACGTCATGGACGCGGCCGGTGGCATAGAGCGGGAAGGCGTGGCCCTCGCGCAGGGTCAGCAGGCCGCCGACGTGGTCGACATCGGCATTGGTCACCAGCACGGCGCTGATCGGACTGTGGCGCGGCGGCCGGGCCGGGTGCAGCGGCGCGCGGTCGAGCAGCTGGCGGCCGAGGTCGGGCGAGGCGTTGATCAGCAGCCAGCGGGCGCCGTCGGCGGTGACGGCGATGGAGGACTGGGTGCGCGGCGGCGCCGCCGGATCGCCCGACCGCGCCCGCCGGCACTGGGCACAGCCGCAGTTCCATTGCGGAAAGCCGCCGCCGGCGGCGGCCCCCAGGACGAGAATTCGGAGCATCGGCCACCTCCCAGTTTCGGCTGTTCAGGGCGGACCGCCGGCTGCTACCCTGCGACCGGGGGAAGGCAGCGACGATGACCACCGGCCGGACGCAGAGAGCGGCGGCGGTGCGAGAAGGCAAGGCTACCGCGAAACCGCCGCCGGCACCAAGCCGCCGCAACAGCCCGGAGACTGCGCCCCATGGCTGATGCCGTCCTCACCCTGCGCTCCCTCAGCTTCGCCTATGGTGCGCGGAAGGCGCTGGACGACGTATCCTTCACCGTCCCGCGCGGGCGGGTGACGGTGCTGCTCGGCCCCAACGGCGCCGGCAAGAGCACGCTCATGACCCTCATCGCCGGCCTGCTGGCGCCGCCGCTGGGCACCATCACCGTGCTCGGCCACGACATGGCGCGGGCGCCGCGGCGGGCCCTGGCGCAGACCGGCATCGTGTTCCAGCAGCCGACCCTCGACCTCGACCTGACGGTGGCGCAGAACCTGCGGGTCTTCGCCGCCCTGCACGGCCTCGGCCGCCGCATCGCCGAGCCCCGCATCGCCGAGGAACTGGCGCGGCTGGAGATGGCGGAGCGGGCCGGCGACACGGTGCGCACCCTCAACGGCGGCCATCGCCGGCGGGTGGAGATCGCCCGCGCCCTGCTGCACCGGCCGACCCTGCTGCTGCTGGACGAGCCGACCGTCGGCCTGGATGTGCCGACGCGGGCGCGGCTGGTGGATCATGTGCATGCCCTGGCGCGGGATGAGGGGCTTGCCGTCCTGTGGACCACCCACCTGATCGACGAGGTGGACACCGCCGCCGATCAGGTGGTGGTGCTCCATCGCGGCCGGGTGCGGGCGGCTGCCCCGGTGGCGGAGATCCTGTGCGCCACCGGCGCCGCCGACCTGTCCGCCGCCTTCGCCCGCCTCACCGATGACGGCGACGAGGACGCCGGGGGTTCGGGGCAGGGGCCGCCGGGCCGCCAGGCGCCGCCGCCGGCCCTGGCCGTGGTGCGGGGGGCGCCGTGATGGCCGCCGCCCTCATCGCCCTGCGCGGCATCGTGGTGCGCGAGATCCTGCGCTTCGTCCACCAGCGCAGCCGCTTCCTCGGCGCTCTGGTGCGGCCGCTCATCTGGCTGCTGGTGTTCGCCGCCGGCTTCCGGGCGGCGCTCGGCATCAGCATCACGCCGCCCTATCAGACCTACATCACCTACGAGACCTACATCGTCCCCGGCCTGGTGGGCATGATCCAGCTGTTCAACGGCATGCAGAGCAGCCTGTCCATGGTCTATGACCGCGAGATGGGCTCCATGCGGGTGCTGCTGACCAGCCCGCTGCCGCGCTGGTGGCTGCTGTCTTGCAAGCTGCTGGCGGGGACGGTGGTGTCGATCCTGCAGGTCTATGCCTTCCTGCTCATCGCCCGCGCCTTCGGCATCGTGACGCCGGAGTGGGGCCTGCTGGCGGTGCTGCCGGCGCTGGTGGCCAGCGGCATGATGCTGGGGGCGCTGGGGCTGCTGCTGTCGTCGCTGATCCGCCAGCTGGAGAACTTCGCCGGGGTGATGAACTTCGTCGTCTTCCCGCTGTTCTTCTGTTCCTCGGCGCTCTATCCGCTGTGGAAGATGCGGGAAAGCAGCGTGCTGCTCTATCACGTGTGCAGTCTCAACCCCTTCACCCATGCGGTGGAGCTGATCCGCCATGCGCTTTACCTGCAGGTCAACGCCCCGGCGCTGGGCTGGACGCTGCTGGCCGCTGCCGTGTTCATGGCGCTGGCGGTGGTCGGCTACGATCCCGCCCGCGCCCTGATGCGGCGCAAGGCGGAGGCCGGCTAGGGAGTGTCGTCGAGGCCGGCGGGCGCGACGGCGGCGGCCCGGCGGCGCGGGTTGAGGCGGTACTGCGGTGTGCCGCCGTCGTCGGCCGCGGCGGCGGATTCCGCCTCCGCCAGTGCGCGCATGGCGTCGTGGTGGGGGGAGAAGGCGCAGGCCGGGTCCATGGCGGCGGCATCGCCGGTGAGCGCCAGGGCCTGGCAGCGGCAGCCGCCCCAGTCGACCTCGCGGCGGTCGCAGGTGCGGCAGGTCTCGGGCATCCAGTCGGTGCCGCGGAAGGCGCGGAAGGCGGCGCCGTCGGTCCAGATCGCCCGCAGCGACCGCTGCCGCACGGTCTCGAAGCTGAGGCCGGGGATGCTCTCGGCCGCGTGGCAGGGCAGCACCGTGCCGGTCGGCGTGACGTTGAGGAACCGCCGCCCCCACCCGGCCATGCAGGCCTTGGGCCGGCGGGCGTAGTAGTCCGGCACCACATAGTCGATGACCAGCCGGCCGCGGTAGTGGGCGCGGCGCTCCTCCACCACCGCCGTCATGGCCTCCAGCTGGGCGATGGTGGGCATGAGCAGGGCGCGGTTGCGCAGGCCCCAGCCGTAGTACTGCACGTTGGCGACCTCGCAGCGCCCGGCCCCCAGCTCCGCCGCCAGGTCGATCAGGGCGCCGACGCGGCCGGCGTTGCGGCGGGTGATGACCAGGTTGCAGGTCAGGGCGAGGCCGGCCTGCCGCACCGCCGCCGCCACCGCCAGCTTGCGGTCGAAGGCGCGCGGCACGCCGGTGACCCAGGCGATGCCGGCATCGTCGGTATCCTGGATCGACAGCTGCACATGATCGAGCCCGAGCGCCGCCAGCCGCTGCAGCCGCGCCGCATCCAGCCCGAGGCCGGAGGTGATGAGGTTGGCATAGAGCCCCGC
The DNA here is from genome assembly GCF_039523075.1 of Caenispirillum bisanense. NCBI lineage: Bacteria > Pseudomonadati > Pseudomonadota > Alphaproteobacteria > Rhodospirillales > Novispirillaceae > Caenispirillum > Caenispirillum bisanense. The sequence continues at coordinate 22,663 of NZ_BAAAEP010000056.1, read as the reverse complement.
CTCCACCGCCGCCGCCACCAGTGCTTCCAGATCCGGGCGGGCGGCCGGTTCGCCGCCGGAGAAATGCACCTGCATCACCCCCAGGGCGGCGGCCTGCCGCAGCACGTCGGTCCATTCGGCGGTGGTGAGTTCGTCCTCCACGGCATCAAGCGCCAGGGGGTTGGAGCAGTAGGCACAGCGCATGGGGCAGCGGTGCGTCAGCTCCGCCAGGATGGCGACGGGCAGGGGGAGGTCGTCGGGGCGGGGGGAGTCGGTCATGCCACCACGAACCCCCGGTCGATGAGCGAGCGCAGCAGGTCGTCGACGTCGGGGCGGATGTCGCCGGGGGCGGCGCCGTAGTCGGCGGCGAGGGCGGTGATCAGATCCCCCAGGGTGCGGCGGCCGTCCAGGCGGCGCAGCACGTCCAGCGCCACCTCGTCGGGGACCAGCATGCGCTCCGGCGCCAGCAGCACCCAGCGGCCGCGGGCCTGATCCTCGCGCAGCCGCACATGCGGCGCCAGCGCCGGCCGGCAGGCATCGGACAGCGCCCCGGCGGCGGGGGTGGTGGTGGCAGGAGCGGCGGCAGACGGCGTCGCGGCCCGGTCGGCCATGGTCACTCCTCCGGCGGGACGTAGGCGCCGGGCGGGATGTGTCCGGGCGCCACATAGGCGTGATAGAGGGCGTCAAGCTGCACCCACAGCACGTTGGTCTTCATGGTGACGGCATCGAGCACCAGCTGCTGGCTTTCCTCGCTGCGGGCATGCTCGCGCACGTAGGCGAGCGCCATGTCGCAGTCGCGCGGCGCCTGGGTGAGGCGGCGGCGGAAGTAGGTCATGACGCTGTCGTCGATGAAGTCGTAATGCTCCAGCATCCCCGATATGCGCTCTGCATGAAGGCTCGGCGCGAAGAGTTCGGTGAGGCAGGAGGCGATGGCGCCGAGGCCGGGGTGGTCCTTGACGTACTGGACGTAATGTTCCACCGCCATGCGGGTGGCGGGCAGGGCGCCCTGCATGGACATCACATAGTCGCGGTCGAGGCCGAGGCCGTCGGTCAGGCGCAGCCAGCGTTCGATGCCGCCGGGGTCGTCGCCGTGGCCGTCATGGTCGTGGATGCGGCCGATCCAGGCCCGGCGCAGGGCGCGGTCGGTGAGACCGGCCAGCACGGCGGCATCCTTGCGCGGAATGGCCGCCTGATAGCAGTAGCGGTTCAGCGCCCAGGCCCGCACCTGCGCCCGCGTGCAGCGGCCGCCGTGCAGCAGGCGGTGAAAGGGGTGCAGGCTGTGGTAGCGCTCGGCCCCGATGGCGCGGATCTTCGCTTCCAGCGCATCGGCGGCCACGGGCGGCGGTGCGGCGGCCGCGGTGACGGTCATGGCGGATGATCCTCCCGCTCCCGGCGGATGGGTGGGGCGCCCGAAGGCAGCCAGCCGCCGCCGCTCCCCGCCGGCCTTGCGGGGCCGGGCAGGGAGGGCGGCGACCGCCGGCGGGTCATTCCGCGCAGGCGTAGGAATTGATTTCGAGGCCGACGCAGATTTCGACCACGGTGGGCTTCTTCCAGATCTTCATGAACGTGTCTCCCTGGTCTTGGTGGATGCTTGGTTGATCCGCCCTTGCCCGCGCTGTGCCCGCGCGGCCGCCCGGGGACGGGAACCGGGCGCCTTCCGCCAGGCCTGCCAGCGGCAGGGCCGGCGCAGTAGAGACTGAAAGATCACAAGGATACGCCAAAAGATCACGGCCTGCGCCCAGTAGCCTACGGGGAGTGCGCAAGTATCCCTGGAATTGTTCCATACTGGAGCCCCGGTCCCGGCTTGTCAATGGCGTCCGGGCGACTCCGCCGCTGCGGCGTGATGCAGAAATGGGTAGCCGCCTAACCCTCCCGCCCCGTGGTCCGCCCTGGCGTGCCGTGCCATCCTTTTCCGTCCGACCCACGGCCGGACCAGCCCATGGCGAGCAGTCGACCGGCCATCGTCCGGCAAGCGCGGTGGCGTCCCTCACTCGCCCCAACAATCGACCAGCATCGGGGAGGTTCTCCATGTTCGGACTGAAGTCGAGCACCGCGGGGGTTCCCGGCAGCACCATCCACATCCATCCCGCCGTCGACGACGGCGTGAAGCCTGGCGAGGCGGCGTTTGCCGGCGGCGTGCTGCGCTGCCGCTGCGCCAGCGACCCGGTGGAGGTGACGGTGGACAGCCAGTGCGCCCACAACCACGTCTGCGGCTGCACCAAATGCTGGAAGCCGGAGGGAGCGCTGTTCTCCATGGTGGCGGTGGTGCCGCGCAACCACGTCCGCGTCACCGCCAACGAGGACAAGCTGCAGGTGGTCGACCCCGGCGCGGTGATCCAGCGCCACGCCTGCCGTGACTGCGGCGTCCACATGTACGGCCGCATCGAGAAGACCGACCATCCCTTCTACGGCCTCGACTTCATCCACCCCGAACTGTCGCCGCAGACGGGGTGGGCGGGGCCGGAGTTCGCCGCCTTCGTGTCGTCGATCATCGAGTCCGGGGCGCCGCCGGCGCAGATGGACGCGGTGCGCGCCCGTCTGCGGGAACTGGGGCTGGAGCCCTACGACTGCCTGTCGCCGCCGCTGATGGACCTGATCGCCACCCACACCGCCAAAGCCCGCGGCACGCTCGCCGCCTGAGGCCGGGCCGGCGCCGCCCCGAGCTCCTCCGGGCGGCGCCGCTTCCGGCCGCCGAGACCGAGGCTGCCCGATGCCGTTGTTCTCCCTGCCCCTGCCCCTGCGCGGTTCCTCCCCCGCCATCGCCGCCCTGGTGGCGGCGTCGCTGGTGCTGCCCTCCGCCGCCCGCGCCGACGACTACCCGACCGACGCCCGCGTCGACTACGTGCTCGCCTGCATGGGCGCCAACGGCCAGGACCGGCTGACCATGCTGAAATGCGCCTGCAGCATCGACGCCATCGCCGCCCGCATCCCCTATGACGACTACGTGGCGGTGGAGACCATCAAGGTCATGAGCGAGCGCCCCGGCGAACGCTCCGCCGTGTTCCGCGACGTCGGCTGGGCCAAGGATCTGATGGCCGAGTTCCGCCGCGCCCAGGTGGCGGCCGACATGGAGTGCTTCTAGCAGCACCCCCGCCGGCCGCAGGATGGGCGAACGGTCACGAGGCCGGTTCCACCTGCACCTGCCACTGGTCGGCGAACTCCATGCCCTTGCTGTCGCGCGCCGTCACCGCCAGCACGCCGCCCGCCTCGGCGACGAAGGTGAAGCGGAAACTCGGGTCTTCGCTGATGGAGATGTCGGCGTCGATGGTCAGGACCGGCACGCCGTCGTAGGTGACGGTGATGTCGGTCAGGTAGTGGGGCGGGATGTAGAAGCGGGTGATCTGGTCGAACTGCAGGCCGCTGTTGTTGGGGTGGCTGATCATCACCTGCGCCGTCACCGCCTCGCCGGCGGTGATCCGCTCCGGCAGCCGCACCCGCATCTTGCCGAGTCGCGCCGCCGCCTCCGCCGGGTCGCGCACCGCCGGGGCGGAACAGCCGCCGGACGCCTTCACGAACCGCTCCGCCGTCAGCAGGCGGCCGTCGCGGGTTTCCACCACCGCATGGACGAAGGTGTAGCGGTCGACGCGGACGCGCGTCTCCACCGGGCCGGGGGCGTGCGCCGGGCCGAACCGGAACACGGCGGCCAGCGGCACCGGGTTGTTGTCGATGATGAGGTGCAGCCGCTCCGCCTCCAGGGCCGGGTCGACGGTGACGCTCATGGGCACCAGGGCGGCATCCTGGGCGCGGGTGGGGGCCTCGAAGGTGATGAGCCCGTCGGTGGCCGGCGTCACCGGCTGGCCGGGGAAGTAATGCTCCACCAGCTGCTGCCAGCGCGGGTTGGAGGCCGGGTCGGCGGCGGTCGCGGTGCCGGCGCCGAGGCCGAGGCTCACGGCGAAGCCGAAGCCCAAGGCCGCCACTGCCGCCCGGGCGGCGGCGGCCCGGCGGGGCGGCGGCGGGTGCAGGTCGGCGGTGGGGTGAGGCATGGCGCGGTCTCCTGTCCCGTCAGTCCCATTCCAGTTCGGCGAAGGCGGCCGACACGTTGCGGCCGTGGTAGTCGTCCAGCAGCAGCCAGCCGTCGCTGTCGTCCGGCGGGGCCAGGTCGGCCTGGGCCTGCATCAGGCCGCCGCCGCCCGCGATCAGCCGGCGCGCCTGCGCCGCCAGCCCCTCCAGATAGCGGCGCTGGGCCGCCAGGGCGGGGGCCGGATCGTCCTGCACCGGGCCGTGGCCGGGCACCATGCGCGCCACCTCCGGCCCGTTCAGGCTGTCCATCACCCGCAGCCAGCCGCGCAGGCTGCCGTCCAGCGACGGCACCCGGCCGACGAACAGCAGGTCGCCGGTGAACAGGGTGCCGGTGGCGCGGTCGAGCACCGTCAGGTCGTTGTTGGTGTGGGCGGTCGGGTGGGCGGTCAGCAGCAGTTCCCGGTCGCCGAGGTCGAGGGTGAGGCTGTCCGCCACCGCCACGTCCACCCGCAGCGGTGCCAGTGCCGCCGCCTCCTCGTCTCCCACCGACTCGGCCAGGCGGTCGCGGTAGATGGCGAAGCGGGCCGCCAGCGCCGCATGCAGGGCGTGGTGGCCGATCACCTGCGCCTCCGGGAAGGCCGCGTTGCCGAACACATGGTCGGGGTGCATGTGGGTGTTGATCACATAGGCCACCGGCCGGTCGCTCTGCGCCGCCACCGCCGCCCGCAGGCGCTGCCCGATGTGGGGCGAGCCGCCGGTATCGACCACCGCCACCGCCTCCGCCCCGACGATGAAGCCGAGGGTGGCGATGTCGCCGTGGTTGGCGGCGTCGGCTTCCTCGTGCGCGCCGACATGGACGAAGACCCCCGGCGCCGCCTCGGTCACCGGCAGCGGCTCGACCGCCCGCTCCGCCGCGTCGGCGGTGGCGGCGACGGTCAGCAGCACCGCCAGGGCGGCGGCGGCATGGCCCGGCGGTCGGCGCATCGATGCGTGTCCTCGCAGGCGGAACGGCCCCCACCCCCGATCTTCCCCGCCGCAGTCGCCGTCAGCAAGCTGCGGCGGCAGCGATTCCGGGGGTGGGGCAAGTCCTTTTATCAGCATACTGCAGTGCAATGCCGCAACTGTGCAGATGCGAACAGGGCGAGACGGAGGCGAAATAAGTCTCCTGTTGGTGGTGGAGCGGGCGAATAGGGATTAGGGAGCATCCTGGTCTTGCCGGTTGCTGCCATTGCTCTTCAAGATACTGGAAAAACAGGCGCAGCCGTCAGACGCCGGCCCAACCGGCGCGGTGACACAGGGAGAACAGGGTGGTCCGCATCGTCCCGGACCGGGACCGTCGCCCGCGCGCGGCCCGGCACCTTTCCGACTTTCGTCGCTACGTCGCCCGATCGGCCGTTGCCCTGGCGCTCGGGCTGGCGCCGGTGACGGCGACGACGGCCGCGGCGGCGGAGGCGGTCACCATCCGCATCGCCTACCTGACCCAGGAGGACCGGCCGCAGACGCCGGTGACCTTCCTGGAACCGGTGCTGACCGATGCCGGCCTGCAGGGCGCCCGCCTGGGGGTGGCCGACAACGACTCCACCGGCCGCTTCACCGGCCAGCGCTTCGAGCTGGTGGAGGCGGTGGTGCCGCGCGACGGCAGCGTGGCCGAAGCGGCGCAGGCGCTGGCCGCCGACGGCATCCGCTTCATCGTCGCCGACCTGCCGCGGTCGCCGCTGCGGGAGGTCGCCGCCCTGACGGACATGGCGGAGGCCCTGATCTTCAACACCCGCGCCCCCGACGACAGCCTGCGCAACGACGAATGCGCCGCCAACCTGCTGCATGTGACGCCCAGCCGCCGGATGCTCGCCGACGCCCTCGGCCAGTATCTGGTGTGGAAGAAGTGGACGCGGTGGGCCGTCATCGCCGGCCCGACGCCCGAGGATGCCGCCTATGCCGAGGCGGTGCAGCGGGCGGCGACGCGCTTCGGCGCCACGGTGGTGGAGCGCCGCGACTGGACCTTCGACATCGGCCACCGCCGCGTCGATACCGGCCACGTCACCATCCAGTCGGAGGTGCCGACCGCCACCCAGCTGCCCGACCACGACGTCCTCATCGTCGCCGACGAGCACGACCGGTTCGGCGAATACCTCGCCTATCGCACCTGGCAGCCGCGCCCGGTGGCGGGCACCCACGGGCTGGTGCCGACCGCCTGGGCGCGGGTGCACGAGCAATGGGGCGCCACCCAGCTGCACAGCCGGTTCGAGAAGGCCGCCGGCCGCTGGATGACCGCCCGCGACTACACCGCCTGGGCCGCCGTGCGCGCCATCGGCGAGGCGGCGACGCGGGCCGGCTCCGCCGATCCGGCCGCCATCGCCGCCTTCCTGCGCGGCGACGACTTCAGCCTGGCCGCCTTCAAGGGCGAGGCCCTGACCTTCCGGGAGTGGGACGGCCAGCTGCGCCAGCCCGTCCTGCTGGCGGGCCCGCGCATGCTCATTTCGGTGTCGCCGCAGGACGGGTTCCTGCACCAGGGGTCGCTGCTCGATACCCTGGGCGACGACCGTCCCGAGACCCGTTGCCGACTCTGACCCGGAAGGACGCCCCGCCCATGAGCCGCCGCCGCCTCGCCGCCTCTGCCGTTGCCGCCGTCACCGTCTCGCTCGCCGCCTTGCTGGCCGCCGCGCCGGCGGTGGCGGAGACCATCTTCGTGTCGAACGAGAAGGACAACACCATCTCGGTCATCGACGGCGCCACCCTGGAGGTCACCGACACCATCGATGTCGGCCGCCGGCCGCGCGGCATCACCTTCAGCGCCGACAAGACCCAGATCTACGTCTGCGCCGGCGACGACAACCGCATCGACGTCATCGACATCGCCAGTCGGCGGGTGGTGGACAGCCTGCCCTCGGGGCCGGACCCGGAACTCTTCGTGCTGCACCCGGAAGGGCGCATCCTCTACGTCGCCAACGAGGACGACAACATGGTCAGCGCCGTCGACGTGGTCGACAAGGTGATCACCGCCGAGATCATCGTCGGCGTCGAGCCCGAGGGCATGGGCATCAGCCCCGACGGCCGGCTGCTGGTCAATACCTCCGAAACCACCAACATGGCCCATTTCATCGACACCGAGACGCAGGAGATCGTCGCCAACGTGCTGGTCGATTCGCGGCCGCGGGTGGCGCAGTTCACCCGCGACGGGCGCGAGGTGTGGGTGTCGGCGGAAATCGGCGGCACGGTCAGCGTCATCGACGCCGCCAGCCGCGAGATCGTCGACAAGATCGGCTTCGAGATCCCCGGCATCCGGCGCGAGGCCATCCAGCCGGTCGGCATCGCCATCACCGAGGACGGCGGACGCATCTTCGTCGCCCTCGGCCCCTCCAACCGGGTGGCGGAGATCGACCCGCAGACCCGTGAGGTGGTGAAGTACCATCTGGTCGGCCAGCGGGTGTGGAACCTCGCCCTGTCGCCGGACGAGACGCGGCTCTACACCACCAACGGCGTCAGCAACGACATGTCGGTGATCGACCTGAAGAACGACCGCGTCATCAAGAGCGTCGGCGTCGGCGGCGCCCCCTGGGGGGTGATCGTGCTGCCCTGAGGCGGCGTCAGCGCGGCGGCGGCGGCGCCAGCAGGCGGTGTTCCACCAGCCAGCCGATGCCGCGCAGCCACGAACGGTCGGTGTCGCCGCGGATGTCGGCGACCCCCTCCGCCACCACGGCGCCGCTGCCGGCGTCGCGCACGGTCAGGGTGATGGAGAGGATGAGGGTGGAGACCTTGCGCACCAGCCCGGTGACCACGAAGTCCGCCCCGGCCTGCCGGGCCAGCGCCAGTTCGCAGCCGTTGCAGGTGCGGATGCGGGGCGTCTCCCCCGCCGCCGTCACCACCTCCAGCCCGCCGGCCTCGGCCAGCAGGTCGCGCAGGTGGCGGGAGGCGGCGGCCAGCCGGGCGGGATGCTGCGGCGCCTCGCCCTCGCCGCTGGTGTCGAGCAGTTCCACATCCAGCACCAGGACGCGCCGTTGCTGCGCCGCCCCTTCGGCCGCCGCCGGCAGCAGAAGGACGGCGATCAGCGCAAGGGCGGCAGCGGCAGGCAGGCGGCGGTTCATGGCGGCTCGCATCCTTCTTTCATCCACGCCCTGACAGGGAGGCGCCCCATGCCCGGCAGGCCCGTTGTCCGTCCCGTTGCCGCCCTTGCCCTGCTGCTGGCGGCGGCGGCGCCCCTGCGGGCGCAGCCGGTGCAGGAAGCGGCGCGTCCGCCCGACTGGCCATGCGTGCAGGTCTACGTCCCCGAGCTGTCGCCGGGCCTGTTGTGGAGCGGCCCGGACCCGGAGGCGGTGGAGCCGCGCTGGCGCGACGATGCGGCGGTGCGGCGGGCAGCGGCGCTGGCGACCGCGCCCGGTGCCACGGCCTCCGCCGCCGCCTTTGACGAGGCGGTGGCGGCCGTGGCCGAGTCTGCCGGTGCCGAGCGCAACCAGGCCCTGACCGCCCTGTTCGCCGCCGTCTACGAGACTCAGGCCGCCCGGCGGCGGGAGGCGTTGCAGGTCATCGGCCGCTACGCCCGCCAGCAGGACGCCCTGCACGCCGCCATCGCCCGCACCCTGGCGACGCTGGACACCGCCCCGCCCGGCAGCGCCGAGGCGGCGACCGCCGAACAGGCCCTGCAATGGCAGCGCCGCATCCTCGACGACCGCCGCCGTGCCCTGGAGGCGGTCTGCGAGCAGCCGGTGCTGGTGGAGCAGCGGCTGGGCATCCTCACCCGCACCATCGCCGCCCGCCTCGACTGAGGCCGCCTTCCCGGGGGCGGCTAGTTCAGCAGCCCCTCGGCCGGGGCGACCGGGATGAGGGGCAGGCCGGCCTCGCCCCACTCGGTGGTTCCGCCGGGGAACCAGTGGACGCGGCCATAGCCCCAGTCCACCGCCCGCCGGGCGGCGTTCCACGACATCCAGCAGTCGCGTTCGCAGAACAGCACTACCGCCCGGCCGGCATCGCCGCCGGTCAGGCGTTCCAGGTGGCGGCGGAAATAGCCCGCCATGTCGTCGGACAGGGTGCCGAAACCGACGTTCGGCAGCCAGGTGGCGCCGGGGATGGTGGCGCGCGGCGGCGGCAGCCAGTCGGTGCCGGCCGCCAGGTCGGCCGGGCGGGGCGGCGCCGGCAGCACGTCGATGAGCGGCGCCCCCTGCTTCATCAGCGCGATCACCTCCTGCAGCCCGACCACCGTCGCCCCCTGCAGGGTGGTCGGCGTGGGGGCGCGGAAGGCGTCCATGCGGTAGCCGTCGGGCTCGGGCACGGCGGCGGCCTCGGCCGGGGCGGCGGCGGTGGCGGTGGCGGCGGCGGGCTGGCGGGGGGTGCCGTCGCGGTTCATCAGCGGCACGTGGTAGTCGGTCAGGACGGCGTCGATGTCGGCCTGGCGGCGGGTGATGAACTCGTTCAGCCAGTGCTTCCAGCGCGTCTCGCCTTCCCGCAAGCCCATGGAGATCATGAACTGCATCCGCGCCGAGGGCGCATCGGCCAGCGGCACCACGGTCAGCGGCACCTCCGCCCGGGCGGCGTGCCAGGCGGCCATGGGCCCCCACAGCAGGGCGAGGTCGGTGCGGCGGCGGGCCACATCCTCCACCGCCTGCCGCACCGGCTGTTCCACCCGCGTGTCGACGTTCAGCTGGTAGGGCTCGATGTTGGTCAGGCCGTGGCGCCGCAGCAGGGTGGCCGGCGGCGTCTGCGCCACCACGCCGATGCGGGCGCCGCGCAGGCCGGGATCGTCCAGGCCGGTGGCGGTCAGGCCGGAATCCCGCCGGTAGACCATGACGTAGGCGGAGCGGTAGTAGGGGTTGGTGTTCTGCATCAGCTCCTCCCCCACCGCCGCGCCGATGATGAGGTCGCAGTGGCGGGCGCGCAGCGTGTTGCGCACGAAGCCGATGGTCTGCGGCCACCAGTAGTAGGTGACGGGCAGGCCGAGGTCGGCGCCGATCATCTCGGCGATGCGGTTCTCGAAGCCCTCGCCGCGCTCGTCGGAATAGGGCAGCAGGGCGCCGTCGGCGCAGACCCGCAGGCTGCCCGACGGCATCCAGGTTTCCGCCGCCGCCCGCGCCGGCCCCGGCTGGGCGACGACGGCGGCCAGGACCGCCGCCGCCGCCGTCAGCGCGACCGCGGCGGATCGTTTCAGGGTCAGGATCACGTCCGCTCTCCCGCTGTCAGCCCTCCAGGCGCACCGGCCGTCCGCGCCCCAGTTCGCCCTCCGACCGGGCCTTCAGGTAGCGGTAGATGTCGTCGATATGGTCCATCACGTTGGGGTCGGTGCCGAAGGCGGGCATCACCTTGTTGCCGGTGGCGCCGGGGTTCTGCCGGCCGCTCGCCACCACTTCCAGGAAGGCGTAGTAGTCGATGGAGTCCATGGTCTCGGCCAGGGCCGGCGCGAAGGAGGAACCAAGCCCGTCGGCGCCGTGGCAGACGTGGCAGGAGTTGTGATAGCGGCGATAGCCGTTGTAGGTGCCGCGGTCGACGCGGCCTTCCTCGACGCGGTAGAGCGGCACGCCGTCCTCGTCGGTCATGGCCTCCCCGTCATCCTGGGCGAGGGCGACGGCGGTGCCGGCCATCAGCAGCAGCGGGGCGAGCAGCGCGGCCCGCAGCGGCGGCATCAGCATGTCCAGAACCATCAGGCAGACATCCTCTGTATCCGGTTATCCGGTGTGTCGTGTGTTCGGTGTGTCCGGTGGGGCAGGGCGGACGCCGGCACCGCCATCCGGCGCCGGCGTCCGTCGCTGCGGTCAGTTGCTCGGCAGCTCGAAGACGGTGAGCACGCCGCCCAGCTGGGTGTAGTCGGACAGCTGGCGATGGGCGCCGACGGCCCCCAGGCCGGCGGTGTCCACCGTGACGTCGGCCGCCGTTTCCGGCCCCTGTCCGCGCTCCGGGTGGACGGCTTCGTGCCAGCCGGCGGCCGCCGATTCATCGGTCAGCCCCGCCGCCAGGCCGATGCCGGCCCAGCCGCCGACACCCGACAGCACGGCGATGTACTGCTTGCCGTTGTGCTCGTAGGTGTTGATGTTGCCGATGATGCCGGACGGCGTCTTGAACTTGTAAAGCTCGGTGCCGTCCTTGAGGTCGAAGGCCTTCAGGTAGCCTTCCAGCGTGCCGTAGAAGCCGACCCCGCCCGCGGTGGTGAGGGCGCCGCTCCACACCGCGAAGCGCTCCGGCTTGGACCACACGATCTCGCCCTTGGCGGCGTCGAAGGCGATGAAGTTGCCCATGCCGCCGTGGGAATTGGGCGCCGGATACATCGCGACCGTGGCGCCGACGTAAGGCTGGCCGGCGGTATAGGCCACCTGGAAGGGCTCGTAGTCCATGCACAGGTGGTTGGTCGGCACGTAGAACAGGCCCGTCTGCGGGTTGAACGCGGCCGGCTGCTGGTCCTTGGTGCCAAGGGCGGCCGGGCAGACCCCCTTGGTGTTGGTGTCCTCGCCCTGCGCAAAGGTGCTGTACTGGTCGACCACGTTGGGTCGGCCGGTTTCCATGTCGATGTCGGTGGCCCAGTTCACCACCGGGTCGAACTTCTTCGCCACCAGCAGCTCGCCGGTTTCCCGGTCGAGGGTATAGGCGAAGCCGTTGCGGTCGAAGTTGACCAGAACCTTGCGTTCCTGGCCGTCGATGGTGAGGTCGGCGAGGATGTTCTCGTTGACGCCGTCGAAGTCCCATTCGTCGAAGGGCGTCTTCTGGTAGACCCACTTGGCCTGCCCGGTATCGGGGTTGCGGGCGAAGATGGTCATGGACCACTTGTTGTCGCTCTTGGCCCGGTCGTTGTCGACGGCGCGCTGCACCGGGTTCCAGGTGCCGGGGTTGCCGGTGCCGTAGTAGACGAGGTCCAGCTCGGGGTCATAGGTGTACCAGCCCCAGGTGGTGCCGCCGCCGATCTTCCATTCCTCGCCGGGCCAGGTCTTGACGCCCAGGTCGGCCTCGCCGATGGGCTTGCCCATCATGGTGGTGGTCTGCGGGTCGAGCAGCACGTCGGCATCGGGCCCGGTGGAATAGGCCCGCCAGACCATCTCGCCGCTTTCGGTGTTGTAGGCGGTGAGGTGGCCGCGGACGCCGAACTCGCCGCCGCTGATGCCGACCAGCACCTTGTCCTTCACCACCAGCGGCGCGGCGGTCAGGGTTTCGCCGCGGGTGTGGTCGCCGTTCTTCACCTTCCACAGTTCCTGGCCGCTGTCGGCGTTCAGCGCCACCAGGGTGTTGTCGGCCTGGGCCAGGAACACCTTGCCGTCAGCCACGGCGACGCCGCGGTTGACCGTGTCGCAGCACATGACGGGGATGACGTTGAGGTCCTGCCGCGGTTCGTACTTCCACTTCACCCGCCCCTCGTTCGCAAGGTCGAGGGCATAGACGATGTTCGGCACCGGGGTGTGGATGTACATGGTGTCGCCGATGACGATCGGCCCGCCCTCGTGGCCGCGCAGGACGCCGGTGGAGAAGCTCCACGCCGGCCGCAGGGACTTGACGTTCTCGACGGTGATCTGGTCGAGGGGGCTGTAGCGTTGACCCTCGTAGTTGCCCAACTGGATGGCCCAGTTCTTCGGGTCCTTGGTTTTCGTGAGGGTATCGTCGTTTGCCAGCGCCGTTCCGGCGATGGTCAGGGCCGCGCCGGAGACGAGTATGCGTGCCAGCCATTTCATCTGGACGTACCTCCCTTGGATTTCGCCAATTATTGTGGCTTTTTCCTCACCATTCCCTGAGAACTTCCTCGGATCTCCCGAACCTGTTGATATTAAAAAACGATAATTTTTGGCGTGACCATCATCAAGTATGTCAGGGTGCGGATGACCCGCAATTGCTGATCTACCTCTTCTTATTATTGCCTGGTAAAGTAAGAAAATTCCGCTCGTCTTCTTCGGACGGACTCTCGGCGTGCAATATGTTGCAATGCAGCAGGGGGATCGGCGGCGTTAGTCTGGAAAGGCCGTGGCTGCGACCACCCCAACACCGGAGGGTGCATGATCGAGCTTGTCTTCATCGTCTGCCTGGTCGGCGCATCGGCCGACTGCAGGACCGTCACCCCCGACTACGGCCGGGAGTATCCGCATGTGGTCGCCTGCATGCGCGAGGGCACCATGCGCGCCGCCCAGTGGCAGCAAAGCCACCCGGACTGGACGATCCGCCGCTGGCGCTGCGAGGACCGGTCGATCTGAGACCCGGCTGGCGGCCGGTCTGCCGCCGCCCCGCAACGGCGGCGGGCGGCAAAGGGGGGAGGCCACCTCCGTACCAAGGATCGCATACCACCGTGCGGCTTGATAAGGCGCTGGCCTGGAAGACATCTTTGCAGGAATGAAATGATCCGCCGGGCGGCGGGGCCGCCGGCGTCGATCAGGACTCTTCCGCGCCGGCCATCCTGTGGCATAAGGGGCCCGACCTCGCCACCGGAGCCCTGAGACTATGATACGGTTCGATACCATCACCCGGCGGAACGGCCACCGGATCCTGTTCCTGGAGGCCTCCGCCGCCCTGAACCGGGGCGAGAAGGTGGGCCTCGTCGGACCCAACGGCGCCGGCAAGACGACGCTGTTCCGCATGATCACCGGCGAGGATACCCCCGACGACGGCCAGGTGGTGGTCGAGAAGCAGGTCTCCATCGGCTACTTCAACCAGGACGTCGGCGAGATGGCGGGCCGCAGCGCCGTCGCCGAGCTGATGGACGGCGTCGGCCCGCTCAGCACCGTCGCCGCCGAACTGGCCGAGCTGGAAGCCGCCCTGTGCGACCCCGACCGCGCCGACGAGATGGACGCCATCCTCGAACGCTTCGGCGAAGTGCAGGCCCGCTTCCAGGAACTGGGCGGCTATGAACTGGAGGGCAAGGCGCGCGAAATCCTCGCCGGCCTCAGCTTCAGCCAGGAGATGATGGACGGCGACGTCGGCACTCTGTCGGGCGGCTGGAAGATGCGCGTCGCCCTCGGCCGCATCCTGCTCATGCGGCCCGACGTCATGCTGCTCGACGAGCCGAGCAACCACCTGGACATCGAAAGCCTGATCTGGCTGGAAGACTTCCTGAAGGGCTACGACGGCGCCCTGCTGATGACGTCCCACGACCGCGAGTTCATGAACCGCATCGTGACCAAGATCATCGAGATCGACGCCGGCACCCTGACCACCTATTCCGGCGACTACGTGTTCTATGAACAGCAGCGGGCGCTGAACGAAAAGCAGCAGCAGGCCCAGTTCGAGCGCCAGCAGGCCATGCTCGCCAAGGAGATCAAGTTCATCGAGCGGTTCAAGGCCCGCGCCTCCCACGCCAGCCAGGTGCAGAGCCGCGTCAAGAAGCTTGAGAAGATCGAGCGGTTCGAGCCGCCCCGCCGCCGCCAGGTGGTGGCCTTCGACTTCCCGACGCCGCCGCGGTCGGGCGATGATGTGGCGGTGCTGAAGAACGTCCACAAGGGCTACGGCAGCCGCAAGATCTACCAGGGCTTCGACCTGACCATCCGCCGCAAGGAGCGCTGGTGCGTCATGGGCGTGAACGGCGCCGGCAAGTCCACCCTCCTGAAGCTGGTGGCGGGCGCGACCACGCCGGACGACGGCAGCGTCACCGTCGGCGGCAGCGTCAAGATGGGCTATTTCTCCCAGCACGCCATGGACCTGCTGGAGGGCGACCGCACGGTGTTCGAATCGCTGGAGGACCGCTTCCCCCAGGCCAACCAGGGATCGCTGCGGGCGCTGGCCGGGTGCTTCGGCTTTTCGGGCGACGACGTCGAAAAGCCCTGCCGGGTGCTGTCCGGCGGCGAGAAGGCGCGGCTGGTGATGGCGATGATGCTCTACAACCCGCCCAACTTCCTGGTGCTGGACGAGCCGACCAACCACCTCGACCTCGACACCAAGCAGATGCTGATCAAGGCCCTGGCCGATTACGAAGGCACCATGCTGTTCGTGTCGCACGACCGCCACTTCCTGGCGGCGCTGTCCAACCGGGTGCTGGAACTGACCCCGGACGGCGTCCACCAGTACGGCGGCGGCTACACCGAATATGTCGCCAGCACCGGGCAGGAGGCCCCCGGCCTGCGGAGCTGACGGCGCGCGGGTGGGGGGCGGCGCCACGAAAGGTTAGCTTGGCTCAGCTGCGAACATCGGCAGCACCACCTCTACGCGTTGGTGCAGTCGGACCCGGCCGCCCCGCGGCTCGGTTTTGGCTTGAACGATCGTCATCGTCGGGTATGGTTGCGACGGGCCGGAGCAAGTATAGGGTCAGCCTCGCCAAGCGTTTGCTTGGTGACTTATGGGCCCGGTCCCGCCCTGGTAAGCATTTGCAGTATCTGCCGTTGAGGTTGCTGCGCGCCCGTAGCTCAGCCGGATAGAGCACCGGATTCCTAATCCGGGGGCCGTGGGTTCGAATCCCGCCGGGCGCACCAGAATATGGCTTGAACAAGGGCTTACCGTTCCGAGGCGGTAAGCCCTTGACCGTCTCTGGCGGTTCTCTCAAGGCGATGAACGGGCACAGGATGGTCGCAGCAGACGCCTGAGACCAAAGAAGCTTATGGTCCTCTGACGGACGCTGACTCACGCCCGATGATACGGGTGTCCGTCCAGGATGCTCTGGGCGCGGAAGAGTTGTTCTGCCAGCATGGCGCGCACCAGCATGTGCGGCCAGGTCATCTTCGACAGGGAGAGAAGGGCGTCGGCGCGGTCGCGCACGGCCTGCCCGTGGCCGTCGGCGCCGCCGATGAGGAAGGCGACGCAAGGGGCGCCGCGTTCCAGCCAGCCGCCGTAGAGGCGGGCGAACTCTTCCGACGTGTGCAGCCGGCCGCGTTCGTCCAGCGCCACCACCACCGCGCCCGCAGGGACGCAGGCCAGCAGCAGGTCGGCTTCGCGGGCCATGCGTTCGGCAGCCGAAAGCGGCCGCTTTTCCTCCACCTCCCGCACGTCGAAAGGCAGTTTCAGGCGGCTCGCGTACTGCTCGAACAGGGCGCGTTCGGATCCGTTCTTCGCGCGCCCGACGGCGGCGAGCATCAGCTTCATGGCGGCGTGCGCCTTCCGCCTGCCCCTTTCCGTCCTGTCCGGGCGCGGCCGGTTACGGAGGAGGCGGCGGAAGCCCCGTCAGGCCATGTAGGCGGCGGAAGACGCCGCCGCATCGGCAGCCACCGGCGGCCGCGCCGGGTTGGCCACGCCCCACATCTTTTCCAGATTGTAGAAGGCGCGCACTTCCGGGCGGAACAGGTGAACCACCACATCGCCGGCATCGACCAGCACCCAGTCGCCAGCCGCCTTGCCTTCGACGGAGGGCATCAGGCCGACGGCCTTCAGCTTCTCCACCAGATGCTCGGCCGCCGACGCAACCTGCCGCGAGCTGCGGCCGGAGGCGATGACCATGTATTCGGCGATGGAGGATTTGCCGGCAAGCCCGATGACGATCACGTCCTCGGCCTTGCTGTCTTCGAGAACCGATTCGACCAGTTCGACCACTTCGGCCGGGTCGAGAGGCACTTGCGGATCGGGTTTTATGGGTCGCTCCATAGGGGTCGTCCACGCCGTCATGACGGGCAGAGCCCCGCGCTCACGCGGGGGTGCTGCCGGCACCGTGCCGGCCGGCGCGGATGGCAGTCGCCGAGGCGGGATGGCGTCGGATCGGAAGGAAGACCCACGCGGGGGCTTCGCTGCCGGCCAGAACCGGGGCCTTCCGAAGGGGCAATCGGTGTCTGGCGAAACGCCGCGCCGCCTTGCTTGCCAACGCTCGATAAGAATAGGGCGCCCGGTCGAACACCGCAACGGGATGGTTGCGAAAGATCGATGACCAGGCCCGCCAGCGGCTGATCTGATGCAGATTGTCGGCCCCCATCAGCCACACGAAGGTGACATTGGGGAACCGCCGCCGCAGCACCGCCAGGGTATCGGCGGTGTAGCGGGTGCCGAAACGGGTCTCCAGCGTCGTCACCCGCAACCGCGGATGCGCCGCACAAGCCCGCGCCCCGCCCGCCCGCTCGGCCAGCGGCGCCATGCCGGCCGCGGGCTTCAACGGGTTCTGCGGGCTGACCAGCCACCACACTTCATCCAGCGCCAGCCGCCGCAGGGCCTCCAGCGAGATGAAGCGGTGGCCGTCGTGGGCCGGATTGAAGCTGCCGCCCAGCAGCCCGACCCGCAGCCGCCGCCGGTCGCCATAGGCGGGCAGCGGGTCGAGCGGATCGGGGCGGGGTGCAGCGGTCACGGCGATGGAACGGCGGCGGGCGGCGTCAGCTCGGCCGGCACTGGCCGCTGCCGCGCACCTTGTACTTGAAGGTGGTCAGCTGCTCCACCCCCACCGGGCCGCGGGCGTGCAGCTTGCCGGTGGAGATGCCGATTTCCGCCCCCATGCCGAACTCGCCGCCGTCGGCGAACTGGGTGGAGGCATTGTGCATGAGAATCGCCGAATCGATCTCGGCCATGAACCGCTCCGCCACCGCCGCGTCCTCGGTAAGGACCGATTCGGTGTGCTGGCTGGAGTGAGCGTTGATGTGGGCGATGGCGTCGTCGAGCCCGTCCACCACCTTCACGCTGAGGATGGCATCCAGGTATTCGGTGTCCCAGTCCGCCGCGGTCGCAGCCAGCACCCGCGGGTCGACCGCCTGCACCGCCGCGTCGCCGCGTAGCTCGCAGCCAGCCGCCAGCAGGTCGGCCACCAGCTGCGGCAGCAGCGAGCCGGCCAGCGCGCGGTCGACCAGCAGCGTCTCGGTGGCGCCGCAGATGCCGGTGCGGCGCATCTTGGCGTTCAGCACCACCGCCCGCGCCAGCGCCGGGTCGGCGGCGGCATGGACATAGGTGTGGCAGATGCCTTCCAGGTGCTTGAACATGGGGATGCGGCTTTCCGCCGACAGCCGCTCGATCAGCGACTTGCCGCCGCGCGGCACGATGACGTCGATGTAGTCGGTCGCGGTGATCATGGCGCCGACGAAGGCGCGGTCGGTGGTCGGCGCCATCTGGATGCAGTCGGCCGGCAGACCCGCCGTCGCCAGCCCCTCCTGCAGGCAGGCGAGGATGGCCTGCGACGAATGGAAGCTCTCCGACCCGCCGCGCAGGATGGCGGCATTGCCCGACTTCAGGCAGAGCGCCCCAGCATCGGCGGTGACGTTGGGCCGGCTTTCGTAAATGATGCCGATGACGCCGAGGGGCGTGCGCACCCTCTGGATTCGCAGGCCGTTGGGACGGTCCCACTCGGCCATGACGGCGCCGACGGGATCGGGCAGCGCGGCGATATCCTCCAGCCCCTTGGCCATGGCCTCGATGCGGCCGGCGGTCAGGTTGAGGCGGTCGAGCATGGCGTCGGTGAGGCCCTTGGCGCGGCCGGCCTCCATGTCGCGAGCATTGGCCGCCTGGATTTCGCCCATGCGCGCCCGCAGCGCCGCCGCGCCGGCCCGCAGCGCCGCATCCTTCGGCGCCGTCGGCGTCTTCGCCAGCACCAGGGCGGCGGCACGGGCCCGGCGGCCGATGGCCGACATCAGGTCGCGGACGTCGGCGGTTTCAGCCAGGGCGGCGGAGGCGGAGGCGGCAGCGGTGGCGGCGGCGGTGGTCATGGCGGTCCTTCTCCCAGGGGTGCGGGTCTGGCGGGCGTCAGGCGTCCAGGACCAGATCGTCCCGGTGGATCATCTCGTCGCGGCCACGGTAGCCGAGCAGATCCTCGATGTCCGCCGTCTTGTGGCCGGCGATGAGGTTGGCGTCGTGGCTGTTGTAGGCGATGAGGCCCTTGGCGATGGTGCGGCCGTCGGCGTCCTTCACCTGCACGGCGTCGCCGCGCTCGAAGGTGCCTTCGACCATGGTCACGCCCGCCGGCAGCAGCGAGCGGCCGCCCGCCAGCGCCTGGGCGGCGCCGTCGTCCACATGCAGGGTGCCCGCCGGGCGCAGCCGGCCGGCGATCCAGTTCTTGCGGGCGGTGCGGGGGTTGTCCTTGGGGATGAACCAGGTGCAGCGGCCGGTCTGTTCCAGCTGCCGCAGCGGGTGGTTCAGCTTGCCGCGGGCGATGGCCATGCGGGTGCCGGCGCCCATGCAGATGCGCGCCGCCATCAGCTTGGTCACCATGCCGCCGGAGCCGTAGCCCGGCCGCGCCTCGCCGGCCATGGCCTCGATGGCGGGCGTCATCTCGCGCACCTCGGGGATCAGCTCGGCGGTGGGGTCGACCTTGGGGTCGGCGGTATAGAGGCCGTCGATGTCCGACAGCAGCACCAGCGCATCGGCGCCGATCATCATGCCGACTCGGGCGGCCAGGCGGTCGTTGTCGCCGAAGCGGATTTCCGTCGTCGCCACCGTGTCGTTCTCGTTGATGACCGGCACGGCGCCGTAGCGCAGCAGCGTATCGAGGGTGTTGCGGCCGTTGAGGTAGCGGCGGCGATCCTCGGTGTCGCCGATGGTCAGCAGCACCTGCGCCGCCGTGATGCCATGGCGGGCGAGCGTTTCCTGATAGGCATGGGCAAGGCGGCCCTGGCCGGTGGCGGCGGCGGCCTGCTTTTCCTCCAGCTTCAGCGGGCCGTCGGGCAGGCCCAGGTGGCGGCGGCCGACGGCGATGGAGCCGGACGTCACCACCACCACCTCCTGGCCCCGCGCCTTGCAGGCGGCGATGTCGTCGGCGACGGTGTCGAGCCACGCCCGATGCACCTCGCCGCGCGCCTCATCCACCAGCAGCGCCGAGCCGATCTTGATGATGATCCGCTTGGCCTGGGCGAGCGGCGATGCCGCCGCCTGCGCCGAGGCCACCGCCGATTCGGTCAAGGCCGCCATTCCCCGCTCTCCTGTCCGTCGTCGGCGCCCGAGTCGCCGCCGGTTGCCGCCTCATCCTCGTCGGCATAGCCGCCGTCCTCGGCATGACGGGCGGCGCGTGCCTCCATCACATAGCCGAGCATGCGGTGCAACACCGAGTCGAGCCCCTGCCGGGCGACCGACGAGATCGCCAGGATGTCTTCCTTGCGCTGGCCCGATTCGGCCGCCAGCTGCTCGCGCAGGTCGTCGACGATTTCCGGGATCAGGGCGTCGGTCTTGGTAATGGCGATCAGCTCCGGCTTGTCGGCCAGGCCGCCGCCGTATTCCTCCAGTTCGTGCCGGATGGTGCGGTAGTGCTCGGCCACATGGTCGTAGTCGGTGCCGTCGATCAGGTGCAGCAGCACGCCGCAGCGTTCCACATGCCCCAGGAACCGGGTGCCGAGGCCGGCGCCCTCGCTGGCGCCCTCGATCAGGCCGGGAATGTCGGCGATGACGAATTCCGTGTTGTCCACATAGGCGACGCCCAGGTTGGGGTGCAGCGTGGTGAACGGGTAATCCGCCACCTTCGGCCGCGCCCGCGTGACGGCGCCCAGGAAGGTGGACTTGCCGGCATTGGGCAGGCCGACCAGGCCGGCATCGGCGATCAGCTTCAGCCGCAGCCAGACCCACATCTCCTCGCCCTCCTGGCCCGGATTCGCATGGCGCGGAGCCTGGTTGGTGGAGGTCTTGAAGCGGGCGTTGCCCCAGCCGCCGTTGCCGCCCTTGGCCAGCGTCACCCGCTGGCCGGGGCGCATGAGGTCGGCCAGCACCTCTTCCTGGTCGTCGGCGAGAATCTGCGTCCCGACCGGCACCTTGATCACCAGATCATGGCCGCCGCGCCCGTGCATGTCGCGCCCGGCACCGTCGTGGCCGCGCTCGGCCTTGAAGTGCTGCTGATAGCGGAAGTCGATGAGGGTGTTGAGGTTGGCCACCGCCTCGAAGATCACGTCGCCGCCGCGGCCGCCGTCGCCGCCGTCGGGGCCGCCGTACTCGATGAACTTCTCGCGCCGGAAGGCGACGCAGCCGTTCCCGCCGTTGCCGGAGCGGATGTAGATCTTGGCCTGGTCGAGAAACTTCATCGAACGGGTGCTCTCTCTATATATATGTGGCGGCGGCATAGCCGCCGCGCCCTCAGGCGCCGGGCGCGCGCATCCGCGCGCTTGGCTCTCGCGGCAGGGGCCGCGCGGCGCGGTCGCGCCGGCCGGAGTCGCGGCGTGCGCCACGCCTCCGGAAGATCCCCAGCCTTCAACACTATCGCCCGAGGTTCGACGGCACAGCCGCCACGCCCTCAGGCGCCGGGCGCGCGGCTCTCCGCACGCTTGGCTCTCGCGGCAGGGGCCGCGCGGCGCACTCGCGCCGGCCGGAGTCGCGGCGTGCGCCACGCCTCCGGAAGATTCCCCAGCCTTCAACTTTGGCACCCAGGTCCGACGGCACAGCCGCCGCGCCCTCAGGCGCCGGGCGCGCGGCTCTCCGCACGCTTGGCTCTCGCGGCAGGGGCCGCGCGGCGCACTCGCGCCGGCCGGAGTCGCGGCGGCCCTCGCCCTGTCCTTGCCCCGGCAGATGTGGGGCGGAGCGGACAAACGAAAAGAGGGGAACGGTGCGATCCGTTCCCCTCTTTTCCGACCGGCTGGTCGAGGCCCGAGCCGGAGCGTCAGGCCTGCGGCTCGACCGACACGAACACGCGGCCCTTGAAGCCGGTGTGGAACTTCACGGCGCCATCGCGGACGGCGAAGATGGTGAAGTCGCGGCCGAGGCCGACGCCTTCGCCCGGATGCCACTTCGTGCCGCACTGGCGGACGATGATGTTGCCGGAGACGACCTTCTCGCCACCGAACTTCTTCACGCCGAGGCGCTTACCGGCGGAGTCGCGACCGTTGCGGGACGAGCCGCCTGCCTTTTTATGAGCCATTAGTGCTCTCCTTGAACTCTAGCGGACCCGGGATCAGCCGGAGATGCCGGTGATCTTGACCAGGGTCTTGTACTGGCGGTGGCCGTTCTTGCGGCGGTAGTTCTGGCGACGCTTCTTCTTGAAGACGATCACCTTGTCGTCGCGGAACTGCTTCAGGACCTCGCCCGTCACGGACGCGCCGTCCACGATCGGGGCGCCGACCTTGTCGCCGACCATCAGCACGTCGAACGTGACGGCCTCGCCGGCCTCGGACGGCAGCTTCTCGATGGCGATGATGTCGTCCTGCGCGACCTTGTACTGCTTCCCGCCGGTCTTGATGACTGCGAACATGGTGGTGCAACCTTGACTGCGAAACGTGGGCGGAGCGAGGCCCCGCGGATGGAGCCGGGAAATATACAGACGAGACCCCGCCTGTCAATGCCCGATGGGGGCATTTTCGGCCGGGGTCCGCCTACACATCCCGCTGTGACGGGTCGTCCGACGGCGCGACGGAGGCGTCGGCACCGGGGGCGAAAATTTTTGCAACGTGGTTGTTGCTAAGCCCCGAACCTTACGCTATGTATCGGCCTCCCGCAAGCGACCGACGCGAAATTCTGCGGCCTTTTCAGTGCGGAGAGGTGCCGGAGCGGTCGAACGGGGCGGTCTCGAAAACCGTTGTACCCGCGAGGGTACCGTGGGTTCGAATCCCACCCTCTCCGCCACTTTCCCCTATGGCCTTGATGAAAAAGCAAGTCCTTGGGAGTTCACCGGAAAATCTGCTCGCTGCTCCATCCGACTGTTACAGTAGGAGCATGGAGAAGATGCTCGGTCACCCCCGCCTCTACCGCCGTGGCGCTACGCACTATCACCGCGCCGCCATCCCGGTTGACATAGCGGACACCTAACCCAAAACCGAAGAGACATTCTCCCTCCGCGTGAAGGACTACCGGGAGGCCTTGAAGCTCGTCCGCGCTGAAGCGGCGCGGGTCGACCGCCTGTTTGACGAGCATCGGCGGCGGCTGGCCCTTCAGGCTCAGCCCGCGCTTCCGAGCCTTACGGACGTGCAGGTGAAGGTCATCTGACCTCCTCCCGCTTTCCTGGACCACTTGAGGTGAGAAAATTCTCGGTTACCGT